>DATHPQ010000031.1:0-16092 GCA_035483735.1 Xanthobacteraceae bacterium
CTTGCGGATCGCTGCCGGGCTGTACGATGCCGGCCGACATGATGACGGTCATGGCCTGCTCGACCGTGATGTCGAGCTCAATCACCGAACGCTTGGGCACATAGAAGAAAAAGCCGGTCGTCGGGTTCGGCGTGCACGGCATGAAGGCCGAGACATGCTCCGTATCGGGCAGGCGAGCGGAAATCTCGGCTGTCGGCGACTGGGTCAGAAAAACCAGCGACCACATGCCGGGCGACGGGAACTCGACTAGAGCGACTTTACGAAAGCTTGAATCCGATTTGGAAAACAGCGTGTGAAAGATCTGCCGCGTGGTGCGATAGATCGGCCGCACCACCGGCATCCGGCTAAGAAGGCTTTCGCCGAAGTCGACGAGCTTGCGCCCGATCAGATTGGCGGCGAGGAAGCCGAGTAGCGTCAGTGCGACAAAGGCGATGATCAGGCCGAAGCCCGGCACATTTACCGGCAGATAGGTCTCGGGCCGATAGTCGAACGGAATAAAGGGCCGCACCAGATTGTCGACCCAAGTGACGAACCACCAGATCAGCCACAAGGTCACGGTGACGGGGCCGGCGACGATCACGCCGGTCAAAAAATAGGTTCGGATGCGGCTCATAAAACCGGGCGCCGGCGGTCTCGCGTTGGTATCGCTGTCGTAGGCCATCGATGATCCGTGCGTCCGGCGGAATATATACGGCTTCGCTGCGGCCAGTGCATCAACACTGAACATCAGCCTTAACACAGCACTGCCCGGCAGAGGGAAAAGGAACGGCGTCGGCTATTCGACCGTTACCGACTTGGCCAGATTTCGCGGCTGGTCAACATCGGTGCCCATGATGACGGCGGTATGATAGGCCAAAAGCTGCACTGGCACGGCATAGACGAGCGGCGCCACCGCGGGATGCACCGTCGGCAACGTGATCGTTTCCGCCGGCTGGCCGGCGGCGGTGCTCGCGCCTTTGGCGTCCGTCATCAGGATCAGTCGGCCGCCGCGCGCGGCAACTTCCTGCATGTTGGACATGGTCTTCTCGAAAACCTTGTCGTGGGGCGCGATCACGATCACCGGCAGGTTTTCGTCGATCAGCGCGATCGGCCCGTGCTTGAGTTCGCCCGCGGCATAGCCTTCGGCATGGATGTAGGAGATTTCCTTGAGTTTCAATGCGCCTTCGAGCGCCAGCGGAAAGCTCGTGCCGCGGCCGAGATAGAGCACGTCGCGGCATTTGGCGAGATCGCGCGCGATCCGTTCGATCTGCGGCTCAAGCGCCAAAGCGTCATTGAGGTGGCGCGGAATCTCGATCAGGGCACGCACAAGCTGTTTCTCTTCAGTCTCGCTCAGCACGCCGCGCGCGTGGCCGGCCGCGATGGCGAGGCACGCCAGCGCCGCCAATTGGCAGGTGAAGGCCTTGGTCGAGGCAACGCCGATTTCGGGTCCGGCGAGCGTCGGCATCCCCACGTCGCTTTCGCGCGCAATGCTCGACGTCGGTACATTGACGACCGAAAGCACGTGTTGCTTGTGAGCGCGCGCATAGCGCAGCGATGCCAGCGTGTCCGCGGTCTCGCCGGATTGCGACACAAAGATCGCGAGATTGCCGTCGCCGAGCGGCACATCCCGATAGCGGAACTCCGACGCGATATCGACCTCGACCGGCAGATGCGCGAAATTCTCGAACCAATAGCGCGCCACCATGCCGGCATAATAGGCGGTACCGCAGGCCGCGATGGATACGCGTTGTAGTTTCTTGAAATCGAACGGCAGCGTCATCGGCAGCGCCACGCGTCCGGTCGTCATGTCGATGTAATTGGCGAGCGTGTGACCGACCACTTCGGGCTGCTCGTAGATTTCCTTTGCCATGAAGTGGCGATGATTGCCCTTGTCGATCAACAGGACAGCCGCTTGCGATTTCAGCACCGCGCGCTGAACGATCTTGCCCTCGTCGTCATGAATCTCGGCGCCTTTGCGGGTGACCACGACCCAATCGCCGTCTTCGAGATAACTGACCGTGTCGGTGAACGGCGCGAGCGCAATCGCATCCGAGCCGACATACATCGCATCGTCGCCGAAACCCACCGCAAGCGGCGAACCGCGTCGCGCGCCGACGAGAAGATCGTTCTCGCCGGCGAACAGGAACGCCAGCGCGAAGGCGCCGCGCAGACGCGGCAAAGCCGCCTTGACCGCGTCGACCGGCGCGGCGCCATTTTTCATTTCCTCGGTCACCAGGTGTGCAATGACTTCGGTGTCGGTGTCGGTTAAGAATTTCGCGCCTTTGCCTTCAAGCTCGCGGCGCAATTCGGCAAAGTTCTCGATAATGCCGTTGTGCACGACGGCGAGTTTTTCGGTGGCATGCGGATGCGCGTTGTTCTCGGTCGGGCGGCCGTGTGTGGCCCAACGCGTATGCCCGATGCCGATCGTGCCGGACAGCGGTTCGAGCCCGAGCTTCTTTTCAAGATTCTTCAGTTTGCCTTCGGCGCGGCGCCGCGTCAGCTTGCCGGCCTCCAACGTCGCCACGCCGGCCGAATCGTAGCCGCGATATTCCAAGCGCTTGAGCGCGTCGACCAATTGTGGTGCCGCAGGCTCACCGCCGATGATGCCGATAATGCCGCACATCCGTGTGGATGCTCTCCTCGAACGAAATGACGGCCAAACCCGCCAACCCCGTTAACCGTTAAAGCGCAGCCGTAACAAAGGCAAAAATCAAATAAGCTTTCGGTCCGTGACAGCGCCGTCTACCGGGCCAGATCAGCGCGCGCGATCAAGCTTTCTTTTTGCCGAGCCGTTTCAATCCGCGCAAGCGTTGGGCCCAACCTTCCTTAACAACCTGGCGGCCACGCGCGAGCGCCAAGGCATCGGCCGGGACATTCTCGGTGATCACCGAGCCCGAGCCGATATAGGCGCCGTCGCCGATTTCGACGGGCGCCACCAGCGCCGAATTCGAGCCGATAAAGGCCCCTTTGCCGATCCGGGTCTGATGCTTATCGGCGCCGTCGTAATTGCAGGTGATGGTGCCGGCGCCGACATTGGCATTGGCGCCGACAAAAGCGTCGCCGATATAGCTCAAGTGATTGGCCTTCGCGCCGGCTTCGATGACGGCGGCTTTGATCTCGACGAAGTTGCCGATGTGAGCCCCCTCGCCGAGCTCGGCACCCGGCCGTAACCGCGCGAAGGGCCCGACGAGCGCGCCCTTGCCGACATGAGCGCCGGCAAGATGCGAGAACGAGCGGATGACCGCGCCGTCTTCAACCGTCACCTTCTCGCCGAATACCACATAGGGCTCGACCACGACGTCTTTGCCGAATTTGGTGTCGGCGGAGAGAAACACGGTCTCCGGCGCAATCAGCGTGACGCCGGCGCCGAGCGCGGCGTCGCGCAACCGCGTCTGCGCCACCGCTTCGGCTTCGGCGAGCTGGCCTTTGGTGTTGATGCCGCGCACGTCGTCCTCCTCGACTTCGACCATCACCGTGCGAAGCTTCATGCCGCGCGCGATCTCGATCGCATCGGTCAGATAGAATTCGTGTTTGCTGTTGGCGTCGCCGATCTTCGCCAAGATGGCAAGTGCGCTGTTGCCGGCAAAGGCCATGATGCCGCCATTGCAGAGACCGATCTTACGCTCGCTCGCGTTCGCCTCGGCTTCTTCGCGAATGGCGACGAGCTCTTCGCCCGCCATGATCAGCCGCCCATAGCCCGTCGGATCCGCTGGGCGAAAGCCGAGCACGGCGATCGCCGCGCCGTCGGCGAGCGGTGCTCGCAGGTGCGACAAGGTTTGCGGGCGGATCAGCGGCGTGTCGCCATAAATAATGAGGATATCGTCGGCCGGCTTTTCCAGCGCCGGTCTTGCCGCGAGCACGGCATGTGCTGTGCCGCGCCGCTCATGCTGAGTGAATGCCACGGCATCCGGCACGGCGCGTTTCGCCGCGGCGGCGACGGCATCTTGGCCCGGACCGATCACCACCGCGGTCGAGGTGACGCCAGCCTCGGCAATGGCCGCGAGCACGTGCGCCAACAATGACCGACCTGCGACCTCGTGCAGCACCTTCGCCTTAGATGAGCGCATGCGGGTGCCCTCGCCGGCCGCGAGCACGATCGCAAGGCAGCTTCGAGCCGTCATTTTCGACCTCCGCGGCGCTGTCTTACCCGAGGTAGGCATACGCCGAAAGCCGCGCGTTCCGAGATGGCAATGCCGCAACTGCGGATGAAACCACCGGTCGGCGGTTCCAGAACCGCGAATCTGATAGATTTTTCCGACTGATTCGTCTGCAAGTTGCCGGAGCAGTTCATGCTGGATCTCGCGCAGGCCGTGAGAGAACAGATCGTCAAGGAGACGCCGCCGCGGAAGACCGCCGGGGCGCGGAAGATATTCACGCTGCGCAGGTTCCGTAGCTTCTCGGTCTGGATCATAGGGGCGATGGCAGCCTTGGCGCTGGCGATCCTGTCGGGGCGCAGTCAGGTCGGCGAGGAGCGCCTCGTCGCCATGTTCCATCCCAGCCGCCCGCAACCGGCCAAGTTCGACGCCGAGACCGTGACGCGGCAGCTTGCGGACGCGGTACGGGTCCTCGCCTCGAACGATGAGCAATTGCGAGGCCGCGTCGCCGCGGTCGAGCATGATCTCGACGATGTCACTGGATCAATCCGCCAGGTCGCCGCGGTGAGCGAAGCGCGGCACACCGACGATGGCCCGACCGTATCGGCAACCGCGGCGGTGACGGCGTCAACGGCCGCGCCGATCAATGCGCCGCCTCCACCGGCCGCGTTGCAGCCGACCGAAGCAGCGACGTCTGCGGTGCCGCCGCCGACCCAATATGGCGTCGACATCGGCAGCGGGTTGACGCTCCAAGCCTTGCGAGCGCGCTGGCAGACCTTGCGCGCGGCCCATCCGGCGCTGCTTGAAGGCATGCAACCGATCGTCAGGGTTGGCGAGATACCGCATGGCAGTAAGATCGAGCTGCGGCTCGTGGTCGGCCCGCTCGCCCAGCCGGGAGCGGCGACGCAATTGTGTTCGGCGCTGACCATGTTTGGCATGTTCTGCCAGCCCGCCGTCTACGATGGCCAGCATCTGGCGTTGAAGTGACAGATTAGTCCACTCTCGCACCCTATTCTGCCACGGCGATTTGTGGTTATGGATTCCGCAGCAGCGCCAATGCGCAGTTGGGAGTGACGCGATGCGCCGACCTTTGTTTCTGCCGACGGCGAGGCAGACCAATTGGCTTTTGATCGTTGCTTTCCTTGCGGTCGGCCAAGCGCTCTACATCCGCTACATGGCGATCGAGAATCTGA
This sequence comes from Xanthobacteraceae bacterium, assembly GCA_035483735.1. Lineage (GTDB taxonomy): Bacteria > Pseudomonadota > Alphaproteobacteria > Rhizobiales > Xanthobacteraceae > BOG-931. The sequence goes on from DATHPQ010000031.1 coordinate 5,267, forward strand.
ACACCGAGCTTGCCTGTCAGGCGGGTCTGCAGACGTGGTTATGCACGGCATTCCGGATTTCGATTGTCTTCTTCAACCACGAAATCTTTGGCTGGGTGGCGCTCGGCATAGCGCTCCTCAACCTCATTCGGCCTTCAATCGTGCTGACAGCTTTGGCACTGGCGGCAGCAGGCTTCGGTATCGTCTTGCACAACGCCGATCTGTCGGCGCTTGCCGCCGGCGTGCTGATCCTCAGCCTGGCACGTCCCGCGCCCGCACCAGAATAACAGCAAGCCCGATCAGTCCCGCGGCAAGCCAAAGCGCCTGCCAATTGGCAAAGGTTTCGTTGATCGCGATATAGACCGCCGACGCGGTCATCACCGCGGCGGCAAGCGTTTCGGCGGCGGGACGCGTGCCGGTCCGATGCGCTGTCGAAAGCATCAGCACCAAATAAGCGACGACGGCGCCGCTCTGCGGCGCGAACGGGATGTCGCGATAGCGCGGATCGAAGACGAGACCGAGCGCCGTCTCCACCGACAGCAAAGTCAGTGCAATGAAAACCACGCCGAGCGCGAGATCGAGGCCGTCGCGCGCGCCGTCCGGCCGGCCGAGCAGCGCGGCAAAGGCCGGCCGCGTCCGTCCCGCCGCGCAAGCGGCGGCGCAAACGATAGGTGCCGCTGCCGCCACGCCCGCAAATGCCGGCATCCGCACCCAACCGCCGATACCAATACTGTCGACCGGAATTGTTTCCAGCGTCCAGCCGAACAACACCGACGGCAGGAAGGCGATCATAGCTATCCGCTCCCACAGATACGGCGGCGCGGTTTTGCCTCGGCCAAGGACAAACGCCCCGGCAAAGGCCAACGCTGCAACGAGAATTCCGGCGGCAGCCTGGGCGAGCCAACGCGGATGATCGGAGACGAGGCCACTGAAACTGAATTTCGGCGCCTGTGTCGCACGGTCGAAGATGCCCCAATAGCGCCCGGTCGAGCCTTCCAGCGCCCGTTTCCACGGCTGGTCGAAGGCCTCAATGACATTGACGCGGAAATTCTGCCGCGCCGCGAGCTGAAGCGTCTCGGTGATGACCCGTGCCTGGTTGGAGGGCGACGGCCGCGCCGCTTCGCGCATCCGGCCGGCGCTCGGCCAGCCGACTTCGCCGATGACGATTTCCTTGTTGGGGATGGCGCGTGCGACCTTGTCGCGGATATCGGCGACATGGGCGGCGGCAATTGAGGCCGGCAGCGGCAAATCCTCCCAATAAGGCAGGATATGAATGGTGACGAAATCGACGTCGTTTTGCAGATCGCTATGGCGCAACCAGAATTCCCAGACGTCGGCATAAGTGACCGGCATCGACACTTGCGACTTCACCTCGCGAATGATGGCGCCGAGATCGGTCGCCGACAGCTCGCCGCGCAGCAGCACTTCGTTGCCGACAATCACGGCGCTGATGACGTCGGGATATTTCTTGGCGAGATCGATGGCGGTAGCGATCTGCTGCCGGTTGAGCGCGACGTTATTGGCGAGCCAGAGCCCCATCAGCATCTTCAAGCCGTGGCGCTGGGCGATGGCGGGAATCTGATCGAGCCCGTTGGCGTTCGAATAGGTGCGGATGCAGTCGGTGTAGCGCGACAGCAAAGTGAGGTCCTGGTCGATCTGCGCGGGGCTCACCACGGTCCCCGGCACCAGCGGGTCCTGGCCGTCGCGAAACGGCGCATAGGAAATGCAGGAGAGTTTGCCGCCGGCAGCAAGCGGCAACGGCGGCAATTGCACCGGCCAGCCGAGCCATAGCCAGACCAAGGCGATCGCAAGCGCCGTGGTCGCGAAATGCGCGAGCGCCAGAACGACCGGGTTTCTCTGAGCAGGACCAGCCACGCCGTGGCATTAACCTCCGCGCCAACCAATGCCAAGCCACCACCGCCAAGTCACCGCCGCCAAAGGAGTACGCCAGATAACCAAAGCCAAACATCGAATAGCCGCGCGCGGCGCTGCATGCTGGACAAAACAACGGAGTTAGGGTGTTGTCGGCGTGGCTGTTTCGGCGACGGCCGCCGCAATGGCGGCTTAATCCGGTGGCCAAAAGAGCGCCGGCGGCCAAAAAATATTTACGAGGCGGCTCGTTATAGATCGGGAGAAAAAGTCCGTTCGATCGGCCTAAAACTCAAAGCCCAACACAATAAGGGAACCATGCCCCACCGAGTGCTCAGCCTTGCCGGCCGATTGCGTGCCGTAACGTTTTTGGTGTGGCTCCTTGCCGCAGCCATGCTTTTGCCGCTGCTGCCGGCGGCAGCCCAAAATGCCGCGCCGCCCCAGGCGACGGATCAGCAGGCGGCGCCGGGACCGGACGGCGCCTCAGTCGATGAATATGCCGAGGCTCAGCGCGTGCTGAACGGCCCTGCCGGCAACCCGGAATGCGTCTGGCTGGGTAGCCGGGTGGTCAGCCTGCTGTTACGCGACGATCTCGATACGGCCTTCCGGCACCTCGATCTTTACGACCGTTTCGGCTGCCCAAGCAGCCACGTCCAGGCGGCATTCCGCTGCCTGGTCCTGCACCAGCCGACCATTTCTGCCGATCCAAAATCGGCCGATCCGAAGTCCGCCGACAGCCTCAATGGGCGTGTCCATGCCTGCTGGATCAACCCGTCGATGCAGGCGGCGGCCGCCCCCGCTCCGAGCTCGCCGGCGGCTGCCGCAGCGAGCCAGACCTCGACGCACTAGCGATGGTTTGTTTGCTATACCGCCACCGCGGTGCAGATAACGCCGCGGCTCGCAAGTTGTTGTCTTGAAATTGCCATTCCCGGCGGCTACGTTATTTCTGCCGCTCGCAAGGTTGCCTCCCCTTACGACCATTTTCGAACCTTGGGGACAGGTTCGGGCCAGTGTCGTTCCGCCCCCGCGTGGTTAGAATTCGATGCGCACCGTCGCAGCCGTGCTCGCGCTTGTAGCGTGCGTGCATGCCGGCATGTGGGCTCTCCTCCAGCGCACGGAGACGGCCCCTAATTTCACTGGGCAACTCGCCAGCGTTTCCTATTCGCCGTTCGTCAATTCCGATCACCCGGATTCCGGTACCCGTCCGACCGCCGAACAGATCCGGGCCGACCTCAAGGCGATCGCGCCCTATACCCGCGCTATCCGCACCTATTCGGCTACCGGCGGCGCCGAACTGGTGCCGCCGATCGCCGCTGAATTCGGCCTGAAGGTTACAGTCGGCGCCTGGATCGATAAGGACCAGGAGCGCAATGACCGGGAAATCCGCTCGGCGCTTGACCTCGCCCGCCACTACAGCAACGTCAACGCCATTGTGGTCGGCAACGAAACCACGCTCCGCGCGGAAATGAGCGTGCCGGACCTGATGAAGCTCATCCAGAAGGTGAAGAGGTCGAGCCCGGTTCCGGTTACCACGGGCGAAATCTGGACAGTCTGGAGGGACCATCCGGAATTGGCCTCCTCCGTCGATTTCATCGCCGCGCACATCCTGCCCTATTGGGAAGGTTTTGACGCATCCCATGCTGTAGACCACTCGATCGAGTTCTACGAAGAGTTGCGCAAGATGCATCCCGGCAAGCGCATCGTCATCGCTGAATTCGGCTGGCCGAGCGCGGGGTACAATTTCCATGACGCCAATCCCGGCCGCATGGAGCAGGCCGCGATCGTCCGCGACTTCGTCAACCGCGCCGAGGCCTATGGCATCGACTACAACATCGTTGAAGCGATCGATCAGCCGTGGAAGACGATGGAAGGCGGCGTCGGTCCCTATTGGGGTCTTTTTGACGCGTCTCATCAGCCCAAATTCGCCTGGACCGGGCCGATCACCGATCCGGACTATATCAAGCAGGCCGGCCTTGCTGTGCTGCTCGGCGTGCTGTTGTCACTGCCGATCCTGGCCATCGCCGGGGTGACGGTGACGCAAGCTGCGATGCTGGCAATCTCTGCCAATGTGGTCGGCGCGTGGTTCACGGCCATCGTGGCGTTCTGGAAGGGGCACTATTTCGTGCCGGGCGCGGCCTTTGCGCTCGGTCTCGGACTCACATTGTTGGTGCCGCTGATTGCGATCGCATTGGCGCGGCTCGACGAGATTGCGACCGTCGCCTTCGGCCGGCCGCCACGGCGGCTCGCCAATGCGCCGTCGATCGTGCCTGACAATATCGCCGTGAACGGCACCGCCGCTGATGCGGCTTCGGTCAAAGCCGATATCTACGCGCCCAAAGTATCAATCCATGTTCCGGCCTGCTGCGAGTCGCCGGATATGCTGAATCTGACGCTCGATTCGGTGGCGCGTCTCGACTACCCGAACCTCGAATGCGTAGTGGTGATCAATAACACTCCCGACCCGGCTTTGTGGCAGCCGGTCGAGGAGCACTGCAGTACGCTCGGCGACCGCTTCAAATTCGTCCGCATCGACAAGCTCGTCGGCTACAAGGCCGGCGCCTTGCGGCTTGCCTTGGCGCACACCGCGCCGGACGCAGAAGTCATCGGCATCATCGATGCCGATTACGTGGTCGATCAGGCCTGGCTGAAAGATCTTGCGCCGCTATTCGCCGATCCGCGTGTCGGCTTTATCCAATCGCCGCAGGATCACCGCGACGGCGACAATTCGCTGATGCACCACGCCATGAATGCCGAATATGCCGGCTTTTTCGATATCGGCATGGTGCAGCGGAACGAGGTCAATGCCATCGTGATGCACGGCACGATGTGCCTCGTTCGCCGCGCGGCGCTCGATAGCGCGGGCGGCTGGTCGAGCGACACGATCGTCGAAGACACCGATCTCGGCATGAGCATGCTCGAGCATGGCTGGGTGGCCCATTACACCAGCCGCCGCTACGGCCGCGGCCTGTTGCCCGATACGTTCGACGCCTATAAGCGGCAACGCCATCGCTGGGCCTATGGCGGCTTCCAATTGCTGCGCAAGCATTGGCGTCAGCTATTGCCGCAAGCGGACGGCCTGTCGCGCGAGCAAAAGCGCGAATACGGTATCGGCTGGCTCAATTGGATGGGTTCGGATTCCATCGGCGTGGTTGTCGCGCTGCTCAACATCATCTGGGTGCCGTTCGTCGCCTTCCTCAATATCGCGGTGCCGGATCGCATCCTTACGCTGCCGATCATTGCCGCCTTTGCGGTTTCGGTCGCCCATTTCATTTCGCTCTATCGGCTGCGGGTGCGCGCATCTTTCGGCGAGATGATTGGCGCCGTATTCGCCGCCATGTCGCTGCAATGGACCGTGGCTCGCGCTGTCGGCACCGGCATTCTCACCGAGCACGCGCCGTTCCTGCGCACGGCCAAAGGCGGCATGGCCCGCAAAGGTCCTGATTTCCCGGCCTTCTGGGAAGCGGTGATTGCCGGGCTTCTCGTCATCGGTGCGATCACGCTAGTGGCGACCAACTACAAGCAAGTGCACGAGATCAATATTTTCGCCGCCGTTCTTGTGGTGCAGAGCCTGCCGTTCCTGGCGGCCGTCGCGCTCGCCGGGATCGAGGGCACACGCTTCAACAGCTTCATCTTCTGGCGCGCCGTCGAAGCCAGGATCGCCGCCAAGGCCGTGGTCATCCTGCCGCAGTCGCGGAAGGTCATGACCAACGTGATCGAGCCGGCAAAGCCCGCGGATAAAGTCGAAGCGGCGCAGTAAACGTCTAGACCGCCAGCGCGGTTTCCGTCAGCCGCACCCAATAGGACGTGCCGACGGGGATCACGTCATCGTTGAAATTGTAAGCCGGGTGATGAAGGCCCGCGCTGTCGCCATTGCCGACGAAGATGAAAGCGCCGGGCCGCTCCTCAAGCATATAGGCGAAGTCCTCCGCGCCCATCACCGGCGCAACATCGGTATCGACCTTGGTGTCGCCGACGATTTCACGCGCCACGCCGGCCGCGAAAGACGTCTCGCGTTCATGGTTTGCCAGCACCGGATAGCCACGGTGGTAGGACACTTTCGCGCTCGCACCGTAAAGGCGCGCCGTGCCTTCGGCCACTTCGCCGATCCGCTGCTGCAACAGGTCGCGCACCTGCGGCTTCAGGCTGCGGGCGGTGCCGCGCAGCCGCGCATGCTGCGGGATGACGTTGTCGGTATGGCCGGCCTGGAACATGCAGATCGACACCACGCCCGACTCCAAGGGGTCGACATTGCGCGACACGATCGATTGCAGTTGATTGATGACCTGCGCGCCGACTAGCACCGTGTCGATCGCCAGATGCGGCCGCGCCGCGTGGCCGCCTTTGCCCTCGATGGCGATCTCGATGTGGTCCGCGGCCGCCATCATCGACCCTGCCCGGATGGCGAATTCGCCAAGCGGAAGACCCGGGTAATTATGCATGCCGTAGACTTCCTCGATAGCGAAGCGGCTCATCAAGCCGTCCTTGACCATAGCGAGCCCGCCGCCACCGCCCTCTTCTGCCGGCTGGAAAATGACAACCGCGGTGCCGGCAAAATTGCGCGTCTCAGCAAGATATTTGGCGGCGCCAAGGAGCATCGCGGTGTGACCATCATGTCCGCAGGCGTGCATTTTCCCGCGTACCGTCGAGGCGTAAGGCAGACCGGTTTCTTCCTCGAGCGGCAGCGCATCCATGTCGGCTCGAAGCCCGACCACCTTCTTGCCGGGTTTGCGGCCGCGAATCACGCCGACGACGCCGGTCCGGCCGATGCCGGGCACCACCTCGTCGCAGCCAAAGCTCTTCAACAACTCGGCGACCGCGCCTGCGGTACGATGTACGTCGAATTGCAGCTCCGGGTGGGCGTGGAAATCCCGGCGCCAGCCGGTGATATCCTGATGTAGGTCGGCGATACGATTGACGATCGGCATCGGGCAACGTCCTCGATCTCGCTGGGGGAAAACGTCATCAATCTAGCAAATGGCCAGCCCGTTTGCCGAGACATCTTAGAAGCCGCCGATCAGGGGCCGCGGCGCCCACAGGCACCCCCGGTTCCGCTCTTCCCGTAAGCGCCCGGCTCCTATATACGCTGCGCTTCCAGCATACAGCGCAGGTGCGGAACCCATCCGCGCTGGGCTAGGCATGCCGAAGACAGAATGCCGGGACGGCAGTCACCAGACGACTGCTGTTGTGGCGAGCCCGTAGCTCAGTCGGTAGAGCACGTGACTTTTAATCATGGGGTCGTGGGTTCGAATCCCGCCGGGCTCACCAATAAAATCAAAGGCTTATCCCCATAAGCCTGACGTTCCAGGTAAGCATTTTGACTAGCTTTTTGCTAGTTAGGACCTGCATGAAGTGAGCGACCCTCGCAAATCGTGTCACCCTGCAGCCCCCGTTGCGAACGACCGGAGGCCGCTCTATCTTAAGAACTAAGGAGCGCCCTCGTCGGCCAAACCCGGCAGATAGATGGCGTTGTCGGTCGCACTGTAGGAAATTCTCTTCGGACGTAGCAGCGCATTCGGACCGTGTCCCGTAGGGGCATTCGCTGTGAGGGTTGCGGATTTCCGTCTCGCCATCGGCGAGGAACAGCAGAGTGAAGCGAGACCGGCGTCGAACAGACAAATAGGGTAACCGACCTCTCCGAGCAGGACATGTGGGTCGCTTGAGCGCAATCATCGCGCCGGGCGGCCCGTTTTTATTTCTGGGACCTACTCCGGCGCACAACCGAACCGGAGTTAGACCACATGTCTGCCAAAGCTGCCGTTCTCAAACGTCCACACATCAGCAAGAAGGAAGAAGAAGAGAAGACTGAGTGGAAGCGGCGCCGTCCTATTGGCGTCGCGACAGGTGCGCTTCTGATCGAGCGCACCGAAGCCGCGAAGGTGCTCGGCAATTGCAGCATCAGTACGCTCATCAGGCTTGAAACCGCGGGCAAGCTCACGCCGCACAAGCTGGCTGGCTCGCCGCTCGGCAAGACGTTCTACGAGCATACCGAAGTCGTCGCTCTGTCAAAGGGGGGCGATGATGCGCGCTGATAGAAATCGCGACAAGAGCGATCGTGAGTATTTGGATCGGCTTGTAAGAACAAAAATCTTCAGGCGTAGCGAGCTGCGTATTCGCCTCGATGTACCACTCTCTGAGCAACTCAATCCAAAAGAGCTTCAAGCCTTGCGGAAAGCGCTCGCTAGATCGAGGAGGTTTAATAAGGCCCAGCTGAAAGTTGAACGCGACAAGGACATGAAGCAGTGGCTGGCAACACTTCTCTTTGGAAACAAAGGGGGCGATCATGTCTAGGAAACGGCGATCGTCCGATAAACGTCACCCCCCTCGCATTCCTGGGCTTATATCACGCAATCAGCCGGCCCAGGAGCCAAGTCGCTCGCGCCTCCCTAATAGCAATCGAGAGAATCGCGAGCCGCCCGAAAAACGTCGCATATCACCCATCAAGCGGTGGTGGAACGACAACGATGGGTTAGGCCCTCGGTGAGATGAGGCATGTAACCGGCGAAAATGCCGCTCACATCACACCGCGCCAGATCGTAGCGTACCTTACCGGCGCTGCACAGGACGTCATCTGCCGAAAGAGACGCGGGCAAAGTCGACGTGGCAGCACGTCGAGGCAGCGCTAAAGCAGGCCGCTAACGGCGGCGACGCGACGGAGTTATGGGCGGCGCTGCAAATGGTGCTGATGTTGGAAAAGGTCGAGTACCGGCTGAAATAGACTAGGCCGGTTTGGGCGACTGCCCTTCATCGCCTTTGAGTTTGGCCTCGCGCTCGTTGGCGACCTTTTCCCACGCGCTAGCCTGTAGCTCCAATGCCCGGCAATCCTGCGGATCGGTCATGGCCGTCGCCATTTCGCGGCAGGCTTGGGCAAGCAGCCGGTACTCTTCAACGAGTTTCACAGCGTTCCCTCGCGGGAACATCCTGATCGTTGCCGTCACCGGCGTCTACGTCATTGTACGTGCGAAGTGGCCCCGCAGATCAGCCTCTCTTGTGACGCTCGTCACTGATGCCAAAGTTTGATCCGGCTTATGAATAGTTGCCAACAGGAAGGCAGGCGCAAATTGAGCAAGCAGCAGCTGAAAGTACGCGAGCTATCCAAGGGCGAGGGCCATTATGTGTTTGCCAACGAATCGTGGCTGCGCCGGCTTTACGCGACGCTTGCAGATCCCGACCTGCAAATAGTTGCGGCGTTCTCTCTAATCGGCCTTTTGGTGATGCTGATTTTAATTTTTCGTTTTCCTGACATGGTTGCCGCGGTCGCGGAATATAATCAATTCTGATGTTAGTGTTTATAGCGCGGGGCAAGCGGATGCCGCCCCGCGCCACGCGCGTTAATTCACCAACCGTGGTTTGAAACGCGGCGGCGAACCATGTTTCGGCCCGCCAAGTAGCCATTCCGGCAACACGTTGAATGTGTCGCAGAAATTCATCAGGCCTCGGCAAGTGGTGCCGCTTTGAACTCCTCCCTTTTCCCACCTGCGATAGGTTCTAAGACTCACGTAAAACGCAGCAGCAGCTTCCTGCTGCGATATGCCGAGCAGCTCTCGACACACCCGAAGACGCGCCCCAACTTCCGAATAAAAAATATTCTTCATTTCGGCGCGCCGAGTTTTTGCCGCAGCTTTTTCTTCTATAGTTTTTCTTTTCGACCTGCGCGACCGGCGACACCGGGCTATCGGCGATGGAAACAACTGCACAACGGTCATGGCTCACGCCTCCCTCGCCATCATGCGCGCGGATTCGTAAAGCGTGTCTAGAAAGGTTCGGAGAGGTTCGTCGGATATTTCGGACTTAAGATGGTTGGTGACGTGATTGACGCTGAAGGCAAAGTCGATCTTTGCGCGAATGCCTGCGGATGTCGTCGGCACGGTCTGAAAAATGGCGTCTACGGCATCGGACTCTTTGATGAGAGCCGCCTCCTCCTCTAAGGGAGCCGCAAATGTTCCGTCCGAGAACGCGAGGGCTTCTTTCCAACGCTCGATCGCCGGAAAGATCGGATCAGTGTCGGTAGCGGCAAATGCGATAGCCGGCACAGCAAGCGCCGGCAACGCGGCTGCGCTTGTTACCAGTGTCCGGCGCGACAATATGGATGTGGTCGTCATTCCGTCCTCCATGGGTTTGTGAATGCCATGGAGGAGGCGGACTCGGAATCCGGGCGTGATTTGATATACGGATCATGGGAGTCGGCTGTCCCTGCATGGCGGCTGACTTCAAGTCCCGGCCGGGTGCTGAAACACTCGGTCGGGGCGCCTACAGACTCGCTGATTTGTTTGAATCGCGCAATTGCGATGTTGTGAACATTGCTAGAACCACAGCAAAACGAGTTCAAAATACTTGAACTTCCTTTTATAATTTGCGCCGCGGGCTACACCATTGATCCGACTCTAAAAAGTACCAAGTCGATCGCAGAACGTTCCATGAATTGGCATTTAAAAGTTCAGGACGCCACGTCCTAAAATAAGAACATACAGAGTCCGGCCTACACCTTTCCCTCTTGAGCCATCTCACGCAGCATTAGCCGAGCCAGCGAATCCGCAGGAACGTTTCCTACCTGAGTGGTCTTGCTTCCGTTGTGAGTGTGTACCGTCACCATTCCATCGGCGACGCTGTATGACGCGGTTAGCTTGCGCCCCTCGAACATGATGACAACGTCACCCTTAACCGGCGCTGGTCCCTTCAACATGGCTAATCCCCGGCATCTCCCTTGCGGCGCTTGGCCCGACAGACCTAGAATCGTAACAGCATGAGCAAAAGACGGCTCACGCATTCAGCACGCTTCCGGCGCCAACCGGTTGCCTGCCGCACTGATCCGGGTTTCCACACCCACGGACAGAATCCCTGATTTGCACATCGCGCGCAAGGCATTCCCCTCACCGGGGGACAATCCCCTGCAACCCATTGAGCACGCTTGGTTGCAACATTCTGGATTGGCAACCATTTTTGCTCTACAGATGGGCGAATGGACCTTTTCCTAAAAATAA
>DATHPQ010000032.1:0-3033 GCA_035483735.1 Xanthobacteraceae bacterium
CAGGCGGCGGCGATGGCGGTCGTCGTAATCGAGGACCACGCGGTCGGCGATCTCCCCAGACCAGGTTCCTGCCGCTTGGACCGAGATCGCGCGCATCGCGGGCTAGAACAGGAAATAGCGCTGCGCCATCGGCAGCACTTCGGCGGGTGCACAGGTGAGCAGTTCGCCGTCGGCTCGCACTTCGTAAGTCTCCGGATCGACCTCGATATGCGGCGTGGCGTTGTTGTGAATCATGCTCTTCTTCGAGATCTTGCCGCGGGTGTTCTGCACGGCGACGAGCTCTTTCTGAATCCCGAGCTTCTTGCCGAGGCCCGCTTTCACCGCGGCCTTCGAAGCGAACACCACGGAAGATGCGGTGCGAGCGCGGCCGAAAGCGCCGAACATCGGCCGGTAATGCACCGGCTGCGGCGTCGGGATCGAGGCATTGGGGTCGCCCATCAGCGCCGCGACGATTGAGCCGCCCTTGATGATGCAATCCGGCTTCACGCCGAAAAACGCCGGCGACCACAAGACAAGATCGGCAAGCTTCCCCTTCTCTACCGAACCGATGAGTTTCGACACGCCATGCGCGATCGCCGGATTGATGGTGTATTTGGCGACATAGCGCTTCACCCGCACATTATCGTTGTCGCCGTTTTCCTGCGGCAGGCGGCCGCGTTGTTTCTTCATCTTGTCGGCGGTCTGCCAGGTGCGGATGATGACTTCCCCGAGGCGGCCCATGGCTTGGGAGTCCGACGACATCATCGAGAGCGCGCCGATATCGTGCAGGATATCCTCCGCGGCGATGGTCTCCTTGCGGATACGGCTTTCGGCGAATGCGAGATCCTCGGCGATCGACGGATCGAGATGGTGGCACACCATCAGCATGTCGAGATGCTCGTCGATCGTGTTCTTGGTATAAGGCCGCGTCGGATTGGTCGACGACGGCAGCACGTTCTTCAGGCCCGCCACTTTAATAATGTCCGGCGCATGACCGCCGCCGGCGCCTTCGGTGTGGAAGGCATGGATGGTGCGGCCCTTGAAGGCCTTGATGGTGTCTTCGACGAAGCCGGATTCATTCAGCGTGTCGGTATGGATCATCACCTGCACGTCGTACTCGTCGGCAACCGAAAGACAGCAATCGATCGCCGCCGGCGTCGTGCCCCAGTCTTCATGCAGTTTCAGCGCGCACGCGCCGGCCTTGATCATCTCCTCCAGCGCGGCCGGCCGCGACGCATTGCCCTTCCCCGCAAAGCCGAGATTGACCGGAAACTCGTCCGCCGCCTGGATCATGCGTGCAATGTGAAACGGCCCGGGCGTGCAGGTGGTCGCGAAGGTGCCGTGCGCCGGGCCGGTGCCGCCGCCGAGCATCGACGTTACGCCCGACATCAGGGCTTCGTCGACCTGCTGTGGACAGATGAAATGAATATGTGTGTCAAAGCCGCCGGCGGTGAGGATCTTGCCTTCGCCGGCAATGACCTCGGTGCCCGGGCCGATCACGATATTGACGCCGGGCTGAATGTCCGGATTGCCGGCCTTACCGATGGCAAAAATATTGCCGTCCTTGATGCCGACATCGGCTTTGACGATGCCCCAATGATCGAGAATAAGGGCATTGGTGATGACGGTATCGACTGCGCCTTGCCGATTGCTGAGCTGCGACTGCCCCATGCCGTCGCGGATCACTTTGCCACCGCCGAACTTCACCTCCTCGCCATAGACGGTGAAATCCTTTTCCACCTCGATGATGAGATCGGTATCGGCGAGCCGCACGCGATCGCCGGCCGTCGGCCCGAACATGTCGGCGTAAACTTTGCGGCTGATCCTGGCCGGCATGATGATGCCCTTAGAGCTTGCCCATGATCTCTTGGCGGAAACCGTAGACTGTGCGCTTGCCGGCAACTGTAACGAGCGTCACTTCGCGCGTCTGTCCCGGCTCGAAGCGGATCGCAGTGCCGGCCGCAACATCGAGCCGCATGCCGCGCGCTTTTTTACGGTCGAATTGCAGCGCCGGGTTGGTCTCGAAAAAATGATAATGCGAGCCGACCTGGATCGGCCGATCACCCGCATTAGCGACCGAAAGCGTGACGGTCTTACGACCTTTGTTGAGCTCGATTTCGCCTGCTTGGATAAACATTTCACCGGGGATCATTTGGCCCTCATCTGATCGGCTCATGCACAGTGACGAGCTTGGTGCCGTCGGAAAACGTCGCTTCGACCTGAATCTCGGGAATCATTTCCGCGATGCCATCCATGACCTCGGCGCGGGTGATCACATGCGCGCCCTTCTCCATCAATTCGGCCACCGAACGGCCGTCGCGCGCGCCTTCAACGATGAAGTCGGAAATCAGCGCCACCGCTTCGGGATGATTGAGCTTGACGCCGCGCTCGAGCCGCCGCCGCGCCACCATCGCCGCCATGGCGATCAACAATTTGTCCTTCTCGCGGGGGGTAAGATTCATGACGCCTCAATTCATCCAGAGCCGGGGCAGCGGATGCGAGTGAAGCGCGCGCAACGCCATCATCAGATCGTGACGCAAAATTTCGCCGCTCGGCGCGACGAGCCTCACGGCGGCATGGCCGTTCCACGCGGAGATGCCGACCTCGCCGCGGAAATTTTCGGCCAAGGCCCGTATTGTCGTCATGTCGTCTTTGCCGCCTGGAATTTTCAGGACGCTGGCAACCGCGACGCCGCCGGCAGCAATGGCGCGCCGTGCAAGCGTCTCTGTGACCGCGCCATCGAGGCGCACAGTCTCGGCAAAGACCAAGGCGCCGCTGCGCCGCACGCGCCAGCGATCTAAAAGCTCGCCGGACGTCACGGTCTCGCCCATGGCGGAGCGGCCAAAAATAACGGCTTCGGCGAGCAGCAGTTGCGCATCGGGCGCAAGATCAATGTCGATGGAGCGCCGCAGCCGGACCTGATCGAACACGATCGTTTCTTGCGGCAACCAGGCGAGCATGCCGCCCGAGCCGACTTCGAGCCGCACGGCGATCTCGGTATTCGGCGCCAGCGAGCGGTGGATTTTCTCCGCAGCGGCAGTCGTCACGACGAGA
>DATHPQ010000033.1:0-6252 GCA_035483735.1 Xanthobacteraceae bacterium
TGATGAACAAGCGATAGCCTTTGCCTTGGCACTCCTCGCATACGCTCCCGTGGCGAAGCCCTGAGGCACGACAATGTTCGCACGGGGCCGGCAGCTTTTCGTCCATTCGATTGTCCTGTTCGCAGTAAAATACGCGAGCGCCTGATCCGTGCTGTCACGCGCGACTGTTCCGAAAAGGAATGTTTCCCGAACAGGCCGCATGGTCAATCAGCGCTCGAGCGACAAGTTACGACAATGCTCCCGCTGCACTGTCTGCGGTCACAGAGGCGTCGTGGTCCAGCATCCGAGTCGGGGCGGCAACAGTCTCGGCTTTCTGCCATTTCCGGTCGATGCGTAGGTCGGGTGTTTGCGATCGTGTCGCGTGGAGTTGCCGGAAAATTTAGGGAAAGCCCGGAAATGCCTGGAAACAAACGCGAACAAAACTGCAACACGTCGCAACATGAAACTGGCGGCGGAAATGCAAGAAGTGTCTGATTTTGTTGGTGCCGGGTGAGAGGATTGAACTCCCGACCAACGGTTTACAAAACCGCTGCTCTACCGCTGAGCTAACCCGGCGCATCTGCAGATTACCATATTCCGGTTACCCGTTGGGATAACCGCAAATTCCCCACAGATCGCGGCCGAATTGCCAGAGGCTGACCACGCAAGTCAAGCGCGGATAGTGCGGCGCGTCGCCGGGATTGGATTCCGCCGATCCCGGCGCCGATTTGGCTTCGTCTCCTAGAAGCTTGAGCACTCGCTGCCGAAGCCGCCGAGGATCGGCTGGCAGGTCATGCCGCGATGATTGATCCAGGTGTCGTCATGCTGGCTCTTCACGAACTTCCAGCCTTGGCTTGCCATGCACCGTTTGTAGGCGGCGCTCGTTGGGATGCCGTTTTGCGGTGCGCCGAATTGCGCGTTGCAGGCTTGGTTCGCCGCATACAATTCGCCGTCGCTGCGCGGATGGCTTGCGGTCCAGACATCGGTGTCGGCGGAGGCCGAGACCGTTGCACTCGCCAGCAATGCCATGCCTGAGATCACGGTTAAGACCATGCGTTTCATCGTGCATCCTCCAATCCTTATCGCGCCCATACCGATTGGACGCGCGACGGCGGCGCACAAGTTCGAGCAGTTTCGATTACAAATTGGACAGGACACGGCAGACGTTGACGGTAATTAGGGGAGCCGTTTGCGGTGCCCGGTCATATCCGGCTACACAGACGCCGCGGGCATGGGTGCTTTCAACGAGTGCTTTCAACCGGTGCTTTGAGGAGACGGCGCATGCAGATGGACGCAATCCCGGTCGGGACCAATCCGCCGCACGAAGTCAATGTCATCATCGAGGTCCCGATCGGCGGCGAGCCGATCAAATACGAGCTCGACAAGGCGTCCGGCATCCTGGTGGTGGATCGCTTTCTCTACACGTCGATGCGCTATCCGGGAAACTACGGCTTCATCCCGCACACGCTGTCGGACGACGGCGACCCCTGCGACGTGCTGGTCGTCAATACGCGCGCGATCACGCCGGGCGCGATGATGAGCGTGCGGCCGGTCGGCGTGCTGTTCATGGAGGACGAAGCGGGGAACGACGAGAAGATCGTCGCCGTGCCGGCGTCGCGGCTCACGCGCCGCTACGACGCGATAAAATCCTATGCCGATCTTCCGGTGATCACCATCGAGCAGGTGCAGCATTTCTTCGAGCACTATAAGGATCTCGAACACGGCAAATGGGTCAAGGTGATCCGCTGGGGCGGGGTCGAGGAGGCGCATCGCGTGATCGAGGAAGCTTGCGCGCGGGCGAAAGCGCGAGCATGAGGGGCAAATGTTGCAGGGGTTGACCGCAAAGACGCTGGCGAAACGGGCCGCGACCGGTTTCGTCGCCGCGATTATCGGGACTTACGCGACACGCATTCTGGTTCGCGTCGATGAAATCTGGCCGATATTCCACGGCAAGAGCTTCGGCCCTTTGGTCGAGCTGTTGTCGCAGGATACGCCGCTGATGCTGAAAGCCGGCCTTGTTGCCGGTGTGATCTTCGGCATTTTCTTTGCGCTCGCGCCGCGCTCGTTCATGCTGAGCGCGGTGGGGTCTGTGATATTGATGAACGTGCTCGTCCTTGTCGGCCGGATCTATATGGCCGGCGGGCTGCAGGATGCGATGCAGCCGGGTGCCGTGCCGTATGACGCCTTCCTGCGGGCGACGATCAGGGCGCTGGTGATTTTCCTGATCTACCGGTTGCTGCGCAAGCTTTTTGAGCGGCCGAAAGCGGCCGAAGCCTATTAACTTCGCCGTGCGGCCGCGACGGCTTCGATCACAATGTCACCGCGATCATGATATTGTTGGACCCATGATCATCAGAGCTTCAACCGTCGCGATCGCGTCATGCTTGGGCTTCGCGGCGCTGGCCGCGGTCTTGATGCAGACGCCGGCGCGCGCGCAATCGGCCGATCTCGTCTTGTGCGACCGGCTGGCCGCCGATCCCTCCGATCCGGACAAGCCGGCCGACATCAAAGGCGTCGATCACGTCGAGCCCGCGGATACCGCAACCGCGATAAAATTCTGCCGCAGCGCGTCGGGCTCCTCGCGGCGCGCGCTCTATCAGCTCGGCCGCGCCTATGTCGCCGGCCAGCAAATGCCGGCGGCCGTGGCGGCCTTTCGCAAGGCGGCCGACAAGGGCAGTACGTCGGCCATGGTCGAGCTCGGCGTGATGTATGCGGCCGGATCCGGCGTGCCCAAGGACGATGCCCAGGCGCGCAAATATTTCGAGCGCGCCGCCGCCGCCGGCAATGCCCGCGGCGCCACCAATCTCATGACGCTCTCCGGCAGCGCCGGCAACGCGTCCGACCCCGCCGAGGCGCGGGCGATGCTTGCTAAGGCGGCTGACGCCAATTCGGCGGAAGCGCAGTTTCAGCTCGGCCTGATGATGGCGCAGGGCACGGGCGGCCCGCAGGATGACGTCGGCGCGCGCGCGATGTTCGAAAAGGCCGCCGCGCAAAACCATCCCGGCGCCCTTGAATGGATGGGCTCGTTTGCGGCCAACGGGCGCGGCGGCCCGAAGGACAAGGAAGCCGCCAAGGGCTATTACGAGAGGGCCGCGGCGTTGGGCAATGAAGATGCTAAGGCCGCGCTCGAGCGCTTGAAGTGTCCCATGGTGCTCACGACCAAGAAGGGCGAGATTCTCTCGCATCTGTGCTTTTAGTCGCGCCGGCATTGCCGCGTTGGGGCCGCACGGCCGAATATCCACGAACGTCTTCTTAGCCTTTGACGCCGTCTTCAACTTCCGGCCATAGTTGTCCTTTCGCGCGAGATTCTCCGGATGCCGCCACGACGATCCTCGGTTCGCTCCGCCGCCGCGGCGAGGGAAGATGCTGGTATTTTGGCGAATTTCCCGCCGATGAGCGCCGATCAAAGCCTCGGTTATCAGATCAGATATGCCTATCGCATCTTTGTGAAGGCGCTGGCCGACGAGCTCGGCCCGCACCGCATAACGACCGGGCAGTGGTCGGCGTTGCGTGTGCTGTGGCAGCAGGAGGGGCTGAGCCAGGTCGAATTGGCGCAGCACATGATGGTGGAAAAGGCGTCGCTGACCGCAGTGCTCAAGGCCATGGCATCCGAGGGCCTGATCACGCGCGTGCGCAATGCGGAGGACCGCCGCAAGGTCAATATCTACCTGACGGCTTCGGGAAGACGGCTGAAGAGCAAGATCCTGCCGCTGATCGGCAGGATCAATAAGCGCGCCACCCGGCGCCTGACATCAGCGGAGGTGCACCAGCTGCATACGCTGTTGGCGCGGGTGATGATCAATCTGCAGAACTAGAGTTTTTATTGGAGCATGATCTTTTCCGAAAACCAGTTCTCATTTTTCGGGATCACGCTCTGGCCTGCAGCCGGCCTTCGGCAGCCATCGTGCGCGCCATGAAGTCGGCGAAGGTGTGCGCGATCTCGGCCTCGTAGGACGCCCAGTCCGGAAACGGAATGAGTGGCACGTCCTGATCCTCGATCGGCAGGCGATGCAGCTCGCTGCCCGGTATCGCATTGTGCGCAAACAGCGCGCTCGCACTCGAATGCGTCTTGTCGTTGCCGGGAATGATGACGGTCGGCACTTTGATCGATTTCAGCTCGTCGTCGGTGACGCCCATGACCGGATATTTGCCGCCGGCGGCGAATATCTCGTTCCAGCGCGTCAGTACGGCGATGAATTTCTCCGGCGACATCGCCATCAGATAGTCGCGCGTTGCCGGATTGGCCGCGATGCGTTCCTTCCACTGCTCGGTGGCGCAGACCGCGGCCATGCCGCCTTGCTGCGCGGCGCGGATGAACTGGCCGTAATAGTTCTCCGGAAGCCGTCCCGCGGCGAAGGCGCCGCCGGTGACGCGCATCAACAGCAGCCCGCGCACAGCTTGCGGGTAGCGCAAATAAAATAGAATCGAAGTTCGCGCGCCGGACGACGAGCCGCAGAAGAAAGCCGGCTGGATATTCTGTTGCTGCGTCAACTCGAACATGTCGCGCGTCCACGGAATTTCCTCGCCCTCGTCGCCTTCGAGCAGTACCTCGGAGGCGCCGGTATTGCGCCGGTCATGCAACAAGACCTGATAGCCATAAGCGGCAATCTTGTTGGCGAGCGGGATGAATTCCTCGTAGCTCCGCCGTCCGCCGCTGGTCATGACCACCCAAGGCCGCGTGCTCGGACCCTTATTGCCGATGACCTGCCAATTGATATTGACGCCGCGAATCTTGCTGATCGGCATGGAGCTTTCCTCGGGTTGTGCGGTGGCGCTGGAGAAAATTTCTTATTCCCGCATGAATCTTTAGCACATTGATTTTGGCGGCGGAGCTTCCGCAGCGCCGGCGTCATACCTAGATTGAGGGCTCCTGACTTGCAAATCCGTCCACACAGGAATCCCAGCATGGCTTCCGCCCGCCAACTCCATCTCGGCGCGTTCATGCGCCCGGCCAGCATCCATACCGGTGCGTGGCGCTATCCCTGCGCGTGGCCGGACATGAATTTCAACTACGGGCATTTGAAGCAATCCATCCAGGCGCTGGAACGGGCGAAGTTCGATGCGTTCTTCATGGCCGACCATATGGCCGTGCTGAATATGCCGATGGACGCGCTCAAACGCAGCCATACCGCAACCTCGTTCGAGCCATTCACGCTGTTGTCGGCTTTGTCGCAGGTCACCGAGCGCATCGGCCTTGTCGCCACCGGCTCGACCACGTTCGACGCGCCATACCATATCGCCCGCCGTTTCGCCTCGCTCGACCATCTGTCGGAAGGCCGCGCTGGCTGGAACATCGTCACCACGTCCAATCCCGATGCCGCGCTCAATTTCGGTCTCGACGAGCACATGGAGCATGGCGAGCGTTACGAGCGCGCGCGCGAGTTCTACGATGTCGTGACCGGGCTGTGGGACAGTTGGGCGGACGACGCTTTCATCCGTGACGTTGACAGCGGCATTTTCTTCGATCCGGCGAAAATGCACGTGCTCGGCCACAAGGGCGAATTTCTCTCGGTGCGCGGCCCGCTCAATATCGCGCGGCCGGTGCAAGGCTGGCCGGTGATCGTGCAAGCGGGCGCGTCGGAGGCCGGCCGCAAGCTGGCCTCGGAAACGGCGGAAGCAGTCTTCACCGCACAGAGCGACATCCAAGCCGGCCAGAAATTTTACGCCGACGTCAAAGGTCGTATGGAAACGCTTGGCCGCTCGCGCGAACATATGAAAATCCTGCCGGCATGCTTTGTCGTCATCGGCGATACGGTCGAAGAGGCGAAGGCAAAACGCGCGAAGCTCGACAGCCTCGTCAATTACGCCAATGCCATCGCCTCGCTGTCGATCGCGCTCGGGCATGACGCGTCAAAATTCGATGCCGACGGTCCACTGCCGGATATCCCCGAAAGTAATGCCTCAAAAAGCGGCCGGGAACGCGCCATCGCGCTTGCCAAGCGCGATAACCTCACCGTGCGTCAGCTCGCGCAACGGCTCGGCGGCTATTCCGGTCTCGCCATGGTCGGCACGCCCAAGACCATCGCCGACGAAATGCAGGAATGGCTCGAGACCGAAGCCAGCGACGGCTTCACGATCATGTTCCCGTATCTGCCGGGCGGGCTCGACGATTTCGTCACCCGCGTCGTCCCTGAACTGCAGGGGCGCGGCCTGTTCCGCCGCGATTACGAGGGCACTACCTTGCGCGATCATCTCGGCCTGCCGCGGCCGAAGAACCGGTTCTTCGAGAATTGACCTGATCTGACGCGAATTGCGGGCGATTCCAACACGCCA
>DATHPQ010000034.1:0-5017 GCA_035483735.1 Xanthobacteraceae bacterium
GTCCGGCAGCTTTTCGGCAAAGGTTATCGTGAATTCGCCGATGGCATTGTGAATGAACGTGCCGCGCTCGGCGGCGCCAGGTTCGGCGCCGATCGGGTCGAGCGGGATGAGCCGCAGGATGTGCTTGGCGTAGATCGTGTAAGGGTCGCGCAGCCAGTGCTCGATCTCGGTCACCGACAGGCTCGCCGGCCGCGCCGCGCGTGGCGGCTTCGGCGCCGGCTGCGGCTCCGGCGTGATGGTCTCGGGCCGGTCGAGCTCGCGGGCCCAGGCGAGGTAATTTTCGCCGCGGTCGCGCGCGCGTTTCCAGCGCTCGCCGGCGACCGCGGCGAGGCGCTGGAGGAAGCGCGACGGCACGGTCGGGGTGCCGGCGATCTTGGCGGCGTGGCTCAGGATCACGTCGCGGGCGCCGAGCAACTGGGCAAAATCGTGGGCGGAAAGGCCGATGCGGCGCTCCGGCAGATCGAGGCCGAGGTTGAGTCGCATCGGGCGGCTGAGCCACGCATCGGTCCGGCTCTCCGGCGGCCAGGTGCCTTCGACCAGGCCGCCGAGCACGACGCGATCGCTTTCGGTCAACCGCGCCTCGAGCGGCCCGAGGATGCGCACGCGCAGGTCGGGCTGGGCGGCGCGGCGCACGACGCGGCCGGCGAGAGCTGCGGAAAACAATTCGAGATAATCGGGCGGTGCCACCGACAGGCGGGCTGCCGCTTTGCTCGCCGCCAGTTCGTCGAGTGCGTCGGCGAGTTTCGCGCCGTCGCGGCCGGCGAATGCGGCTTCGTCTTTGCCTTGCCGTGACAGCGCCGCCAGCACATCGCGATGGCGCGCGGCGAGGTCGTTGAGCGGAAGCTTCGTGCGGCCGAGGCTTTCGAACGGCTTGAGCGCTTCGCCGAGCCCTTTCACGAGATCGGCGGCGGCGGCGAGTTCGGCATCGGTCAATGCGCGACGCGGTTCGGATGGATGCAAACTATCTTTGGTCTCGCGAAATGTTTTTAGCGCGTGGGCCAAGCCGCGCGTTCCGGCACGTGGACGAGGCCCGCGCAGAATCGCGCGCTCGAGCGTGGCGACGGCGTCTTGCGTGCCGTTCATGTCGAGCCGCAGCAGCGGATGTTTGAGCAGCGCCAGCAGCGTGACCGGGGCAAAGCCATGAAGCGCGGTTTCGGCGGCGAGCCGGGCAAAGATTCCGGCCGGCGTTTCGGCGAGCGCGTCGCCGCCGGAATCCTCGGCGGAAATTCCCCAACGCGCCAGCGTGGCGAGCACGCGGCGGCCGAGCGCGCGATCCGGTGTCACCAGCGCGGCGGTCTTGCCGTCGTGCACGGCTTCACGCAGCGCCACCGCGATGGCAAGCGACTCTTCCTCGGCATTCGCCGCTTCGATCACGGTGAGTGTCTCGAGCGCCGTCTCCACGTGCGCTTCGAACGCAGGCTCGGCGGCTTTTTGCCGCCACATGTCGGTCATGGCCGCCGGCCGCAACGCCTCCGACAGCAACTGCTCGCGGCCGCGTGGCGCGGCCAAGCTCGCGACCGCATCACGCGCAATACCGATGCGCGTCAACAGCGCCTGCATGGCGAATTGCGGATGTCCGGATGCCGGCGCGATGCGCTTCTTCTCGTCACCGGCAATCAGTTTCCACGACTCGTCGTCGAGATCGGTATCGAGGCCGGGCAGCACCACGGCGCCGTGGGGTAATCGCGCGATGGTCGCGATCAATTCGGCGGTGGCCGGGATCGAGCCGGTCGAGCCGGCGGCGATCACCGGCGCGTCGGTCTTGCGGGCAAGGCGCGCGGCTTCGGCCTTGATCAAAAGATCGCGCCGCGTGACCGCCTCGATGACGCCGCGTTCGCGCAACACCTCCGGCCATTGTTTGATGGCGATCTGCAGGAATTTCAGGGTGAGCTGCCAATATTCGTCGAGCTCGTCCGGCACCAATTTATCGAGACGCTCCCACGGCACGCCGCGCGTCGTCATGTCGTCGATCAGCCGCGCCAGATCGTCGGCCAGCGCGCAGGCCGCCGCCGGCGTCTGGGCGACCAGCGGCGCGCCACTTAAGCCGTGCAGTTCTGGCGAGGTGGCCCATGTAGTGATGAGCCGGGTGAGCAACAGCCGCCGTTCGACGGGGCCGACCGCTTCCGGCAGCGCCAGCGCCTCACCGGCGATGTCGCCGGTCGCGGCCTCGGCGAACGCGATCTCGTCCTCGTCGATATCGCCGATGGCGACGATGCGCGGCAGGATTGCCGCGTCGTCTTTCAGCACCCCGAGAAAAGCGTCGCGCGCCAGCCGGCAGGCGCGGCGCGTCGGCAGATATAGCGTGGCCGCGGCCAAGACAAGCGGATCGCGGGCGGCGGCAAAGCCGAGCTTGCCGCCAATCAATGCCTCGATCAGCGTCGGCAAAAACGGCGCCGACGCCGGAATGGTGAAAACGCGCGTGGGTGCAGCAATCATGTATTACCGCCACAAGTTCATTGCGTATTTCAGTCGCATCAATTGCGCTGTGGGGCGGCGGCAATGCGCCTTCTGCGATGCTTCAGTGGAGCAACCTTGGCCTGAAGATCTCGACGCAGTTTCGTCAGCTCCCTGGCTTTGCCGGCCCAAAAACCAGGATCAATTTGGGCTGCTTCATGTACGCGGCTTGCTAGTGAGGGAAGCAATGCCAGCTTCTCCTCGTGAGATTGTGCAAGTCTCAGCGCTGCATATTGCTCTTTGATCTTGAGGTGGCGTCGGTTCGGGAGTCCGATTCCGGTAGAAGTTACGACTACGCCAGTAATGATCCGCGGCTGCCCTCTAAGAAATGATCTGATTTTGTGTGACCGCATGCCATGTGCGGCTACGATTCCTCGCGCTTCGCCTAGCACGCGCAAAGCGCCATTTCCGGTGATTGTCACATCATCTACGTAACAGGTAAGAGCTAAGCCATTCTGTTTAGCCAATGCATGCAGCTCGTCGAACATCTCACTAAAGCAATAGTACGCAAGGATGGAACTCGCACGGCTTCCGGTGGCAAGGCGCTCACCATAGGTTAATAGTCGGCTTAATAAGCCGGCGACATCACGCTCACAGCGCATTCGATGATAGAAAAATTGGAACAAAGCGTGGCGAGTAACAGAAGGGAAAAATTTTTTCAGATCAAGTTTGACAGACGGTGCTGAAGAAATGTGTTGTTGTGCATTTGTTATATATGATCGACCTCTCACCGAGGAATGAAGGTATTGCGGAGGTTCGACGCGAGAGAGTAGCTCGTGGACTCGGCCGTGTAGCCGTTGAAGTGCTGGTTTTGGCTCTTGTATTTTTCGGCCTGTTTCTGCCGTCCAGACTTTGTAAGAGTTTGGGTCGTGGGCTAGTTGCTCCAATGTAGCCACTGAGGACTTTAATCGCGCTGCCAAATCGGCGGGGGAAGCGATGGCATAAAGATAGCAGTCCTCAAGTCGCCGCAGCTTTGAGTCTCTCACTCGGGAGTTTTTCTCTTTTATCGTCATCAATGTCCTCCCCAGCGGTATCGCGAAGCCATTCAAGCATTTTCAATACTTTGTCCGCCGTGAATGCGCGAGCACGTTCCGGGATGTTTGGATTCTCCGAATACTCGGCAAATAAAAGCAACGATGAAACCGGTATGCGAAAAGTCTCCGCATAGCGTTCGATCACTTCAATGGTTGGTTTTCTGCCGCGTTCTAGTTCGGAAACATATGATTTTGAAAGGCCAACTTTTTCAGCTACCTCCGTTCGAGACAGACGATGATATTCTCTGATTAGCTTTAGCGCTCGATTGTACATGACACACTTTCTTTGTTGCGATGCGAGGGGAATTTGCTGAAGGTTATTCCCCGCTGACCAGAAACCGCACCAGCCTCACCAACACTGTGGCGAAACGAAACGCGGTAACCAGGACGGTGCGGTTGATAAAAACGGACGCAAGCCTCCGCTTTTTCTTCCCGCGACGAACATACTTCCGCTCAACACCCGGTGGACCAATCATGGTCATCTCCCTTGTTCCCCGACGCACGATTGCGCCGGGTGCCTTTGAACAAGGGCCAACTTGAGCGAAAGCAACCTTCAGCTCCCCAGCGAGAACCGCCTTAGTTCTCGCCTAACCCCGCGGCGACCTAGATTTCCTTGGACCGCGAGAATGAGGGTCTCAACAGAGACCCCACGGGTGGCCCTCCACCCCGGGACAGCGGCATGTTGCAATCCGAGTGCAGGTCCAGGGTGCTCGAAGCCACACCATTTGTCAATCCTAGTTCACTAACTGTGAACTTTCACATGTTCGTGATGGCCAGCCGCGCTTCTGCCGCCGTAACCGCGTCCGGAGTGCCGACATGCATCCAGACGCCGTCGAGTCGCAGCCCGAACAGGCGGCCCTGGTCGCCGGCGCGGTCGAATAGGCGCGTCAGCGCAAAGGCGCCCGATGGCGCATCGGCGAACAGCGCCGGCGCGAGAATGGCGGCGCCGGCATAGACGAAGGGAACCACCTCGCGCTCGGCGCGCCGCTGTAATCGGCCATCGGGCGACATGGAAAAATCGCCGCGGCCCTCATAGCCGACGCTGCCGGTGGCCGACGCCAAGAGCAGCAGGGCGTCCATCGTCGTGGCGTCGAAGGCGTCGGCGAGCCGGACAAAATTCGGTTTCTTGCCGTCGAGCCAAAACGTGTCGGAATTGACCAGAAAGAACGGCGCGTCGCCCAAATGGGGCAACGCCTTGGCAATGCCGCCGCCGGTACCCATGAGCGTGTCGCGCTCGTCGGAGATGACGATTTTCGGCCGCTGCCGCGACGCCAGATGCCGTTCCAGCGCGTCGGCGAGATAATGCACATTGACCACGGCGCGTTCGACATTGGCTTCGGCGAGGCGGTCGAGCGAATAATCGATCAGCGATTTGCCAGCGACGGCGACCAGCGGTTTTGGGATGCTGCCGTTGAATGGCCGCATGCGGGTGCCGAGCCCCGCTGCCAACACGAACGCGCTGTTCGGCATCATCGCGCAAAATCCCGCCGCTGCCCGATTCGCCCCATCATACATCCCGGGCGGGCACA
>DATHPQ010000035.1:0-51693 GCA_035483735.1 Xanthobacteraceae bacterium
TGCGCCCATGGTTGGAAAGGTTTTAGCGCATGTCCCGGAAAAGTGGGTACCGGTTTTCCGACAAGGACATGTGCTGATGCGCCACCGGGTAGAAAAATGCTAAACCAGCGAAAAGCTTTGGAATTCGCACCACAGCCCGCTTATAACGGCACCATGTCAGAACCAAATGCGAAACCGGGTATGCTGGCCAAAGCCGCTTTGCTTGGTGCTGTGCTTATTGCCGTTATCGGCTCGATGACGAACGCTCAGGCGCAGACGCACCGGCATCGCGAGCGCGGATCGCCGACGGAATCCGATCGCCCGGCGCCTGCCGTTCCCGCCGACAAGCGCGACAGTATCGTTGCGGCGCCGGGGCCTTATACCGGCCGGCCTTACTGGCTGGCGCTGGCGCAATGCGGCGGCATCTATTTCAAGCTCAATGTGCTTTATGCCGACGTCGCCGTGCATGCGCGGGTGATCAAGCCCGATCCCACGCTCAATAACGAGGCCACCAAGAAGCTCAACGATGCGATCAAGACCGCGACGATTTTCTACACCGCGGCCGAGCGCTTCCTGATGAATGACCGCGGCATCGAGCGCATCGACGCGGTGCTTGTGTACAGCGAACAGGCTCGCGCGGCGGGCGACCGGATCAAGGGCAGCGATACCGCTGCGTCAGTGCTCGCGGGGCAGAGCGCCGCGAAAGCCTGTCCGGTGCTGTATCAAGCCTGCCAGGCGGCCTTTCCCAAGGCCTGCAGCGATCAGATTTCGCCGGTGAGCTGATAGAAGTTGCGGGCGGCGCGAGCACGGGTCGCAGGGAGACATTCAATGAAACCGATCGTCGCTGCCGTGATTGCTGCGGCTGTGTTTGCTGGTCCGGCAGTGCTCGCCCAAGACAAGTCAGCCCAGGACAAGCCGGCGCAAGACAAGCCTGCGCAAGCCGCCGAGGCGCCGCCTCCGGAGGCGCCGTACCAGCCCGGCCTCGGCGAAATCATGTCGCTGCAGCAGATGCGGCACATCAAGCTGTGGTTTGCCGGCAATGCCGCGAATTGGCCGCTCGCCGATTATGAGATCGGCGAACTGGGCGAAGGCTTTGACGATGTGCGCAAGCTGCTCGGCGCCGATATTGTCGATCAGCATGTCGGCAAGCCGATCGAAGCGCTGCAGAAGGCGATCGACGGCAAGGATCGCAAAGCCTTCATCGCCGGCTTCGATAATCTCAGCGCCGGCTGCAATGCCTGCCATCATGCGCTCGATCACGGCTTCATCGCCATCCAGCGCCCGAATATGCTGCCCTACAGCAATCAGAACTTCGTGCCGCAGAAATAATGAGCATGATCCCGAAGAGTGGGAACCGGTTTTCGGATCAGATCATGCGCAAGGTCTACGGCAGAGCTGCGTAAATACGCTCGTCGTAGAGCGCGCCTTGCATCGGCAAAAGCTGCTGGCGGAACGTGCGCGTATGGGCTGCCGCGGCGTGATCCGCCAAGGCCTTCCTGTCGGTCCAGGCTTCGGCAACAGTGAAATGATTGGGCCGGTTCTTCTGCGCGAACACGTCGTAGCGCAGATTGCCCGGCTCCTTGATCGTGTCCTGGCTCATCGACCGCAATAGTGCGACGCAATCGTCTTTGTGATCGCCGGTCACGTCGATATGCGTGACCACATAGATCGCGCCCGGCTGATTTTCATGCGAATTGGGATCGAGAAACAGCGCGGCAGTGGCGCGGCTATCGGGTGGAGCGCTCTGCATCGTCGCGATGGCCTGGCGATGTTTGATCGTGCCGTCGGCTTTGTCATGCGCGTCGAGGGCGGCGGCGTTTCGCCACACCTGGAGGATGACAAAACGATTCGAGCGGCCCAACTCGATCAGCGCGTCGAAGCGCAGATTGCCGGCTTCGCGGCGGCTCACGTCGCGATAGCGCTCAAGTTCCAGCGCAGCTCCGGATTTGGCGGACTGTGCCTCGGACGGCGGCACCTCGATATAGGTCGCCG
This sequence comes from Xanthobacteraceae bacterium, assembly GCA_035483735.1. Classification (GTDB taxonomy): domain Bacteria; phylum Pseudomonadota; class Alphaproteobacteria; order Rhizobiales; family Xanthobacteraceae; genus BOG-931. The sequence goes on from DATHPQ010000035.1 coordinate 1,972, forward strand.
AATAAACAGCGTCATCCTCGGCATGCGCTGAAAGCGTGAGCAAGGCCGCAAAGAATGCCAGGCAAAAAGGCAGTCTGAAGACGCAGCGCATGCCTCCTCCGCAGAATCTCGGCAGCCTAATGGTGAAGTTCCATGCGCGTCAATTCCATGGGAGGCCGACGCGATGAGCGTCAACCCGTCGCGGCTGACTGTCGCGGCTGATCCGTCAACACACGGATGGCACATTTGCCGACGATGTTGCGCGGGTGGAGCAGGGCGGGCGCGTAACAGGAGATTCGATCATGACCTATCGCGTCTATTCCGGGCCGCGCGGCTCGCAAGCGATCTTGCCGCTGGAGAAGGATCGCTATCTGTTCAAGGAATTCAGCATGCTCGACGAGGCGCTCGGCTGGGCGCGGCACATCAATGCCGGCGGACGCGTCGCTTTGCTGATCGAGGGCGATGACGGCACGCGGCTCAACAAGCAGCAGATCGCGGCCACGCTCACGCATCCCGAAGCCGGCAAAAGCACGGAACACGCCGCCTGATCAATCGCCCGGATGGCATGATCCGGAAAAGTGGGAACCGGTTTTCCGGAAAGATCATGCTCAAAAAATCGAGCTAGATCGTCACGACGACATTGCCGAGCACTTTGCCGTCTTCCACGGCTTCGTGAGCCGCAACAATGTCCGCGAGCGGGTAGGTCGCCGCGACATTGTTGATCAGCGTGCCGGCTTCGAGCCCGCGCGAAATCGCACCGAGCGCCGCCGTGCGCTCGGCGGCAGTAAGCTCATAGACATAGACGAACTTCAGCGTGATGGCGCTGCGGAGGAAGAAAAATAAAGGCACTTCGGCTTCCGGCGCGCCGGTGCCATAGACGACGATCGTGCCGCGCGGGTGCAGGACCTGCGGCATGAGCTTTCCATTGGCGGCAATGTCGAGCTCGATAACCGCATCGACGCCTTTCTTGCCGGTGAGCGCCATGACGCGCTCGCCGACGTTCTCGCGCTTGTAATCGATGGTGTGGTCGGCGCCGGCGGCCGTCGCCAGCTTTGCCTTCTCCGGCGAGCTGACAGTCGTGATGACGGTTGCGCCGGCGGCTTTGCCGAATTGAATCGCATAGTGGCCGACGGCACCGGCGCCGCCGGATACGAGTAGCGTCATGCCGGGTTTGGCTTCGGCGACCGCGACAGCGTGATAGGCCGTCATCGCCGGGATGCCGAGACAGGCGGCGGCCTCAAAGCTCGTCTTGTCCGGGAGCCGGACCGCCATCTCCGACGACACCGTCACGTATTCGGCGCAGGTGCCGAAGGCGCGCAGCCATTGCGCGTTCCATACCCACACCCGCTCGCCGACGCGCGAAGCCGGCACGCCGCTACCGACGCTATCGATCACGCCGGCGCCGTCGCTGTGCGGAACAACGCGCGGGAACGCGATCTTGCGCGTCGAGCCGATACGCGCCTTCACGTCGGACGGATTGACGCCGGAGGTCTTGAGCTTGACCCGCACTTCGCCCGGTCCGGGCTGCGGCGTATCGACCTCGCCGACTTGGAGCACGTCGCGGGCCGAGCCGTTCTTGTCGTAGAAAGCCGCGCGCATAGTCGTACCTCCGCGATCGATAGTGAGCCGGAAAGAGAGCCAACGCGACCGCAAAACTAGCGAAACCGTCGGCGCAGGTCAGCCTGTGGGCAACTTTTGGGCAACACTTTCGACGCCGCGGCAGCCGCTATAACGCTATGTTCGCGCGCTAATTTCCGAGTTCCGGACAGGACAAGCTGTATCAGGCTTTGTCCTTGAATAATCGGGCAATTCAGCCATACTGCACGGCAGCAAAGCGGGTGGGCCCAATTGGCCCAGATGCGGGTTCAGTTTCGGGGTCGAGGTTTCTTGGAACAGCAGCGTCAGGAAAGCGCCGGCAGCGGCATCGTCAGTACGTTGAGGTCGAATTCCTGCAACGTACTCATGATCTATCCGAAGTTCATGGCCGATTCCTTTTGGAATTTTTCGGAGGCCTGTGAGCTTGTCGGCGCCAAATATCCGGCCATCCCGCTCGGCCTGATCACAGTCGCAGCGCTATTGCCGAAGTCGTGGAATGTGCGGCTCGTCAACCGCAACACCGAAGAACTGACTGAGGCCGATCTCGGCTGGGCCGATATGGTCATGACCGGCGGCATGCTGTTCCAGCAATCGGACACGCTCGAACTCATCGATATGTGCCGTAAGCGCGGCTTGCCGGTGGTTGTCGGCGGCCCCGATGTCAGCTCGAGTGCGCATCGCTATGCCACGGCGAATTTCCGCGTCGTCGGCGAAGCCGAGGACATCATCAAGGAATTCATCGCTGCCTGGGAACGCGGCGACCGCGAGGGCCTGTTCGAGGCGCAGAAATTCCAGGTCGATGTCACCAAGACGCCGATCCCGCGTTTCGATCTGCTCAAGTTCGAGCAATATCTCTATATCGGCGTGCAATTCTCGCGCGGCTGCCCGTTCACCTGCGAGTTCTGCGACATCATCGAGCTTTACGGCCGCTCGCCGCGCACCAAGACGCATGCGCAGATGCTGGCCGAGCTCGATGCGCTCTATAAGCTCGGCTATCGCGGCCACGTCGATTTCGTCGACGACAATCTCATCGGCAATAAGAAGGCGATCAAAGCCTTCCTGCCGGTACTCGAGGACTGGATCAAAGAACGCGATCATCCGTTCGAATTCACCACGGAAGCCTCGCTTAATCTTGCCGACGACGGCGAATTGCTGGCGATGCTCAAGCGCTCGAACTTCTTCGCCATCTTCGTTGGCATCGAGAGCCCGGACGAGGAAACACTGGCGGCGATGCGCAAGAAGCAGAACACGCGGCGCAGCATCCCCGAAAGCGTGCACAAGATCTATCAGGCCGGCATGTCGGTGACGGCGGGCTTCATCGTCGGCTTCGATACCGAAAAGGGTTCGGTCGCAGGCCCGATGATCGATCTCATCGAGGAAACCAACATTCCGATCGCCATGGTCGGCCTGCTCTATGCGCTGCCGAATACTCAACTCACGCGCCGGCTCGCGCGCGAAGGCCGCCTGCATGTCGACCACGATGCGGCGCCGGCCAGCAAGGGCGATCAGTGCACCGCCGGCGTGAACTACGAGACCAAGCGCTCGCGGCTGGAAATATTGCGCGACTACCGCAAGATCCTCGAAAAGGTTTACGATCCGGAAGCGTTTTGCGGCCGATTGGAGCGGCTTGCGGCGATGCTCGACTGCTCGGGCCGGCGCAAGGAACTGCCGGAAGGCGATATCCGCGGCCGCGTCTCGACCATCAAGCTGGTGCACGATCTGATGAATCGCCTGCCGGAAGGCCGCGAACGCTTCTGGAAAGCCTTCACGACCTGCATGTCGATCAATCCGAATTCGGTACGCGGCATCGTCACGCTGATGGCGTTCTATCTCCATGTCGGGCCGTATTCGCGCTACGTCATGAAGCAGATCGATCGCCAGATCGAGGAAATCGAGCAGGGCCGCTTTGTCCCGCCGAAGCTCTTGCCGCCGGTCGCGCCCGAACCGGTCGCGGTGAACGCCTAAAGTCTTCTTCAGATCGCAGCCGATGCCAGTGCCGCAAGATTCGCGATGACGCGCAGCGGCGACGCGTCGGCATATTCGTCCGGCATCTTGGCGCGATTGACCCAGAACGGCCGGAAGCCGAAGGCTTGCGCGCCCATTACATCCCAGCGGTTCGACGAGACGAAGGCGACCTGTTGCGGCGCGACGGCGAAGCGCGCGGTGACGAGCGCATAAACTTCGGGCCGAGGCTTATAGGCCCGCACGGTGTCGATCGAGAGCACGGCGTCGAGAACGTTCGCCATGCCGGACGCGGTGACCGCGGCCTCGAGCATCGGCGGCGTGCCGTTGGACAGGATTGCGGTGTTTAATCCGCGCGCCTTGAGATTTTCGAGTGCGGCGCGCGCATCGGCAAAAGCATCGAGCTTGAAATAGGCGTCGAGGAGATTTTGCCGCAGCGCGCGGTCGACGGAGGGAAAGCGTGCGAACGCATAATCCAGCGCCCGCTCGGTCAGCGTCCAAAAATCGGTGTAGCGGCCGGCTAAGGTTAACGTCCAGCTATATTCAAGCTGCTTGGTCCGCCACAGATCGGAAAAACGATCGGCGTCGGGGCCCGCAGCCGCGCGATGGCGCGCAATCGCCGCATGCACGTCAAACAAGGTGCCATAGGCATCAAAGACATAAACTTCGTTCATATCTCGGGCTCCGCCGTGGCCGTCATGGTGCTAAGAGCTTGGTCACGAAGGCCGTGTCATAACTATATACGCCATAACCACATGCGCGCCGGTATGCGCATTGGGTAGGAGGATGACGTGACGCGCCGTTCGATCGCCAAGCCTAAAACAGTCTGGTCGAAGACCTGGACGTTTTTCGAGGACGATTGGCACGAAGGCAATGTGCCGATCATGGGGCCGCGCACGCATGGCGCCTGGCTTTGCACTTCGGTATTCGACGGCGCCCGCGCGTTCGAGGGCGTGACGCCCGACCTCGATCTGCACATCGCGCGCGTCAACCGATCCGCCAAGGCCATGTGCCTGAAGCCGGTGGTGACGGAAGACGCCTGGACGGCGCTGGTGCGCGAGGGCATCAAGCGCTTCGACAAGGGCGAGGCGCTTTACATCCGCCCGATGTACTGGGCGGAAGAGGGCGCGCCGGGCGGCGTGCGGCCCGACCCGGAATCGACCAATTGGTGTCTCACGATTTACGCGGCGCCGTTTCCTGATCCGGCCGGCACTGCGATCACGCTGTCGTCCTATCGGCGGCCGACGCGCGAAACCGCGGTGCTCGACGCCAAAGCCGGCTGCCTCTATCCCAACAATGCCCGCGCGCTGATCGAGGCCAAAGCGCGAGGCTTCGACAATTGCCTGATGTGCGACATGCTCGGCAATGTCGCCGAGCTTGGCACTGCCAACGTGTTCATGGTCAAGGACGGCACCGTCTTCACGCCGGAGGCCAACGGCACATATCTCGCCGGCATCACCCGCCGCCGCATCATCGGCCTGTTGCGCGACGCCGGATGCACCGTGGTCGAGGCCACGCTGCGCTATGCCGATTTTCAGAATGCCGATGAAATTTTCTCGACCGGAAATTACACCAAAGTGTCGCCGATTACCCGGATCGATGATCGTAATCTACAGCCCGGTCCGTTCCATCGCAAGGCGCGCGAGCTTTATTGGAATTTCGCGCACGCAACGAAGGTTTTCGCTTGAAGCGCATCAGAGAAGGTAAGTAATCGAAGGGCGGCATCTCGAGTCATTTTGAGACGCCGCCCTGATTTTTTTAAGACCCGCGATCAGGTGAGATCGAAGCGGTCGAGGTTCATCACCTTGGTCCAGGCCGCCGCGAAGTCTTTCACGAACTTCTCCTTGGCGTCCCCGCTGCCATAGACTTCCGCAATAGCGCGGAGCTGCGCGTGCGAACCGAAGATCAGGTCGACACGGGTGCCGGTCCACTTGGCCGCCTTGGTTTTGCGATCGCGCCCTTCATAGATGCCGTCCTTTGACGGCTGCCATTCCGTGCCCATGTCGAGCAGATTGACGAAGAAGTCGTTGCTCAGCGTCTCAGGTTTCTTGGTGAGGACGCCGTGCTTGGACTGGCCAGCATTGGCGCCAAGGACGCGCAAGCCGCCGACCAGAACCGTCATTTCCGGCGCCGTCAGCGTCAGCAATTGCGCGCGATCGACCAGGGCTTCTTCCGGCTGCATGAACTGCCGCTTGCCGCCGATATAGTTGCGGAAGGCGTCGGCGCGGGGTTCGAGCGGAGCAAAGGATTCGACGTCGGTCTGCTCCTGCGTGGCATCCATGCGTCCCGGCGCGAAGGGGACCTTCACGTCGACGCCGGCGTCTTTCGCAGCCTTCTCGACCGCTGCAGAGCCGCCGAGAACGATCAGGTCGGCGAGCGAGATCTTCTTGCCGCCGGCATTGAACTCTTTCTGAATCGCTTCGAGCTTTGCCAGGACGGTTTTGAGCTGGGCCGGCTGATTGACCTCCCAGTCCTTCTGCGGTGCGAGACGGATGCGCGCGCCGTTGGCGCCACCGCGCTTGTCGGAGCCGCGGAACGTCGACGCCGACGCCCAAGCCGTCGCAACGAGCTGGGAGACGGTGAGGCCGGAGCCGAGGATTTTCGTCTTCAGCGCCGCGGCGTCCTTATCGTCGATCAGCGGATGAGTGGCTGCCGGGATGCGATCCTGCCAGATCAGTTCTTCCTTCGGCACCAGCGGGCCGAGGTACCGCTGGATCGGGCCCATGTCGCGGTGCGTCAGCTTGAACCAGGCGCGGGCGAATGCATCGGCAAACTGCTCCGGATGCTCATAGAAGCGCCGCGAGATCTTCTCGTAGGCCGGGTCGAGCCGCAGCGAGAGGTCGGTGGTCAGCATGGTCGGCACATGCTTCTTTGACTTGTCATACGCGTCAGGGATCGTCGCCTCGGCGCCTTTGGCCTTCCACTGCTGCGCACCGGCCGGACTCTTGGTCAGCTCCCATTCGTACTTGAAGAGGTTCTCGAAGAAGTGGTTGCTCCACTTCGTCGGGGTCTGCGACCATGTCACTTCCGGGCCGCCAGTAATGGCGTCGGCGCCGATGCCCGTGCCATGCTTGCTCTTCCAGCCGAGGCCCTGGTCCTCGATCGCGGCGCCTTCCGGCTCCGGTCCGATCAGCGACGGATCGCCGGCGCCGTGGGTTTTGCCGAAAGTGTGGCCGCCGGCAATCAGCGCGACGGTCTCCTCGTCGTTCATCGCCATGCGGAAGAACGTTTCGCGGATGTCCTTGGCGGCCGCGACCGGATCCGGCTTGCCGTTCGGCCCTTCCGGATTGACGTAGATCAGGCCCATCTGCACCGCGCCGAGCGGGTTAGAAAGTTCGCGCTCGCCGCTGTAGCGTTCGTCGCCCAGCCACGTCCCTTCAGGGCCCCAGTAGAGTTCTTCGGGCTCCCAGACATCGGCGCGGCCGCCGGCGAAACCGAAGGTCTTGAAGCCCATCGAGTCCAACGCGACGTTGCCGGCGAGAACCATCAGGTCCGCCCAAGAGATTTTTCGGCCGTATTTCTGCTTGATCGGCCACAGCAGCCGGCGCGCCTTGTCGAGGTTCGCGTTGTCCGGCCAGCTGTTGAGCGGCGCAAAGCGCTGCTGGCCGGCACCGGCGCCGCCACGGCCGTCGGCGATGCGGTAGGTGCCCGCGCTATGCCACGCCATGCGGATGAACAGACCACCGTAATGGCCGAAGTCGGCCGGCCACCATTCCTGCGAGTCCGTCATCAAGGCATGCAGGTCCTTGATCACGGCGTTCAGGTCGAGGCTCTTGAACTCCTTGGTGTAGTCGAACGCCTCACCCATCGGGTCGGACTGGGTGGACTGCGTGTGAAGAACCTGAATGTTCAGCTGGTCCGGCCACCAATCGCGGTTCGTAAAGCTCGTGTGCATGACCGGGCACTTGGACTTGGTCACGTCATCCATGTTCTCTCTCCATCGGCTGGATTTTTAGGGGGCGCTGGAGAGGTGTTCTACCCCAACGCACTTCATCAGTAAAATTGACTTTAGTGATTGCAGCGATAAGATATTCTGATGGTAGAGATCACGCTGCGGCAGTTGCACTATTTCGATGCGCTGGCCGCGCATAGCCACTTCGGACGCGCGGCGGCAGCTTGTGCGATTTCGCAGCCGGCGCTGTCGATGCAGATCAAAGAACTCGAAGAGGTTCTGGGCGCGGTGCTCATCGAGCGCGGCGCGCGACAAGTCCGGCTGACGCAATTCGGACAAGAGGCCGCGCTGCGCGTCCGCGACATCCTGCGCTCGATCGACGAACTCGGAGACTTCGCGCGCGCGTCGCGGGACCGGCTCGCCGGCCGGCTGCGCATCGGCATGATCCCGACGGTCGCGCCCTATCTGCTGCCGACGGTCATCGGCAACCTCACGCGAACGCGGCCCGAGCTTGAGATTCACGTCCGTGAGGCGTTGACGTCGAAGCTGATCCAAGAGCTCGCCGAAGGCCGGCTCGACACCGCAATTGTCGCGCTGCCGGTCTCCGAACCTTCGCTGACCGAGGTCGCGCTCTTTGCCGAGAATTTCCTGCTGGTCCGGCCGGGCGAGGACGAAGGAGCGCCGGTGCCTAATAGCGAAGCGCTGCGCGACATGCGGCTCCTACTGCTCGAAGAGGGGCACTGTTTTCGCGATCAGGCGCTGTCGTTCTGTCACATGCAATCGTCGCTGCCACGGCAGACGCTCGACGCAAGCTCGCTCTCCACCCTTGTGCAAATGGTCAGCGCCGGCATGGGCGTCACCTTGATTCCGGAAATGGCGGTGCCGGTGGAGACATGCTCGGCGTCGGTGTCTGTCGCTCGTTTCAAGGATCCGCAACCCTCGCGAACCATCGGCATGGTCTGGCGCAAGACAAGCCCGCTGGCCGGACAGCTCCTGCAGCTGTCCAAAGTGGTTGGCCGTTCAGCGGATGCCTTGCGCGCGCGATACAATCCGCGATCGTCGTCGCGCAAGGTCCGAGCCTGAAAGTGGGCACGCTAAGGTGTGTACTTATAAATACCGGCGAATGTCCGCTATAGCGGAGGTGGCGCGGACGTTGTGTGATGTCCGCCTAGTGCCGGACGTGAAGACGTTCGGGCTCTTCATCCCAGCGTTCGTTGCTTCGGCGCGCGGCGCGAGTCGGTCGACGAAACCACCTCTTGGAAAGGATCGTTTGAACTTTTTCGTTCATGCGCGCGGGGATCAAAATCGATCTGGCGTAAGTTCTTCGCAAGCAGATCGATGAACGTACGCACCTTGGCCGGCAAGTGTTCGCGGTGCGGATAGAGCGCGTCGATCGAAAATTGTTGTCGCATAAATTCGTCCAGAATCGGCACGAGAGCGCCGGATTTCAGATCGTCCATCAAGAAAGGAGTTGGCCCTATCAGTATTCCCTGCCCGTGAACACACGCCATGCGGAACGCGATAGGGCTGTTTGTTTCTAGATTTCCCGATATCCGTACCGGAAAATCTCCATCCGGGCCCGAGAACACCCATTCCCTTCCGTCTTTACTGTTAGTGGCGTCGTAGAAGATCAGGCAGTTGTGTTTGGTCAGCTCAGACGGGTGCTCAGGCCGGCCGTGTTTGGCGAGATATTCCGGAGACGCGCAAACCGCCATGCGATATTGAACGAGCCGGCGAATGATAAGGCTCGGATCCGGTGCGGCAGCATACCAGATGGCTAGATCGACTCCTTCCTCGACGAGATCGAGCATGCGGCCGGTCGCGGTCAGGCGAATGGCCACTTCCGGATAAAGGCTGTTGTATTCTGCAATCGACGGAGCGATCACTCGGGGAATGCCCGGAGACGTGTTGAGCCGCAGAACGCCGCGCGGCTTCGATTGAAGCACTTGGGCGGCTTCGTCGGCATCTTCTATTTCCGAAAGGATCTGGACGCAGCGCTCGTAATACACGCGGCCCGCTTCGGTGAGGCTGACACTGCGTGTTGTGCGGTTGAGCAAGCGGACGCCAAGCCGATCTTCGAGCGATTTGACATGGGTGGTGACCACGCTGGTCGCGAGGTTGAGCTGTCGCGCTGCGGACGTAAAGCCGCCAGTGTCGACGACTTTGACGAATGATAGCATAGATGAGACGCGGTCCATGGTTTCACCGTTGCGTCTGCCGCCATGAGCTAATTGTATCGCGTTGCACTGCGCGCTCAAGCCGTCAGCCCTCGACAACGGCGTGCCCGGACCCGGCCGATCCACCCGATTTCTTGAAAATGAGGAGCAGTGCAAACAGAGCCAGCGTGGCGATCAGCAGCAGCTTGTAATCATCAATATAAGCGATGACCTGCGCCTGCTGCGTGACCAAGGCATCGAGCGCCGCCCGGCCGGCAGCGGTCAATGGGCTCAAAAACTGTGTCACGGTCGGGTCATCGAAGCCGCGATTGACCGGGGTGACGGATGCCGAGATGTCAGCATGGTTGACCTCGGTCATGGTGGTCAAGAGCGCGCTGAAGACGGAAATGCCGACGCTTGAACCTATGCTGCGCGAAAGGCTGAAAATGCTCGCCCCATCCGCGCGATCCTCCGGAGAGAGCGTCGATAAGGTGACGGCGCTCATGGGGACAAAAAGAACACCGAAACCTGCGCCTTGCACCAACCCGGTGATGATAATTTCCTGCGCCGAAACGTCCGGGGTCCATCCCGTCATGTCGTAGAACGCCCACGCGGAAAAGCCGAGACCAATCCCCAGTAGCACGCGCGTGTCGACCTTTCCGACAAACCGGCCGACGACTATTGTACCGATCATCGTTCCCACGCCACGCGGTCCCATGACCAGACCGGCGGTGAGGACGGGGTAGTTCATGAGGTCCTGCAGATAAGGCGGCTGCAGCGCGAGCGAGGCATAAAGGGTGATAAAAGCAATCACGCTGAAGATCACGCCGGCGGACAGATTGCGATCGCGAAACAGCGCCGGCCGCATGAAGGGGTGCTCGGCTGTGAAGGTGTGAACCAGAAAAAGATACAAAGCCGTGCCAGCAACGAGCGCTTCGATGACGATTTCGCTTGAACCGAACCAATCCTTGATCTCGCCGCGGTCCAGCATGATCTGGAATGCACCGATCGCCAGGCTGAGAGTGCCAAAACCAAACCAGTCAAATTTCTGCGCGCCGCTGCGCGGGCTCTCCGGCAGAAACACCATCATGCCAAGAAAGGCGATGATTCCCAGCGGGACGTTGATATAGAAGACATAACGCCAAGTGTAATCTTGCGTGAGCCAGCCGCCGAGCACGGGGCCGAGCACGGGACCGACCACAACTCCCATACCGAATAGCGCCATCGCGAAGCCCTGGCGCTCTTTCGGGTAGATCGTGAGCAGAACCGTTTGCGACAACGGTATCATCGCCGCCCCGAATGCGCCTTGCACCAGCCGGAAAACGACAATCTGTGCCAGCGAGTCAGCCATGCCACAGAGCATTGAGGCGAACGTGAAGCCGAGTGTCGAGATCATAAACAGGCGCTTGAGACCGAAGCGGGCGACCAAAAAGCCGGTCGGCGGCGTCATGATCGCGGACGCGGTTATGTAGGAGGTTAGCACCCAAGTGATCTGATCCGGACTTGTTGCCACGCTGCCCTGGACGTACGGCAACGCGACATTGACGATCGTCGTGTCGAGCGTCTGCATCATCGCCGCGAGCAGCACCAGAGCAGTGATCGTCGTGCGATGGCTTCCAGACTGGGCGGCGTGATCGGTCATGACTCGTCTCCCTGATGCTTGCCTCCATGATCGTGGTGGAACAATGCGGTCAGGAAGTGCGGCACGCCACGGGCGTGGCCGGTGTCAACATCGATCTCGACGCTCATGCTGGATCGCAGCGGCGGCATGCTGGCGTCGCTGGTGTCTATGCGCACGCGTAGCGGGATGCGCTGGACGACTTTGACAAAGTTACCGCTCGTGTTCTGCGCCGGGAGCAGCTGAAATTCCTGTGCGCCTGCGGGGCTGATGCTTTCGACGCTGCCTTGCCATTGGATGTCAGGGTAAGTATCGACCGACACTGTCACTGGCTGGCCTGGCCGCACATAGGTCATCTGTGTTTCTTTGGGCTCGGCCTCCACCCAGGCGTGGTCGGTGGCAACCAGGAAGAACGCGGTCACCGAAGCCGCCAGGTACTTGCCGGGTTCAATCGCGGGCACGTTGGTGACGTTTCCCGCGAACGGCGCCTTCACCACGGTGTGGTTGAGCTCGCGCTGAGCTTCATCGACCTGTGCCTTGGCCTGCTTGTATAGCGGGTGGTCGGTGACCGCGATGTTCGGATTGCCGGCGAGCCGCGCAAGCGCAACTTCGGCTTGCTGCTTGAGCGACGCGAGCTTGCCCTGATCGCCCTGCAAGGTGAAGCGCGCCTGGTCGTAACCGGCTCTGGACACGGTGTCGGAGGTCACCAAATTGGCAAAACGGTTGTAGGTGACCTGATCGAGCTCGACCTGCGCCTGCTGGGCCGCGACATCGCTCAGCATGCGCTGGTAGTCGTCTTTCATGGCTTCGATTGTGAGGTCCGTCTGCGCCAGATTGGCCTTCGCATTGTCGAGTGCGATTTGGAATTGGAGCGGGTCGAGCCGGTAAAGCACCTGTCCGACTGACACATGCTCGTTGTCCCGGACATCGACATCCTGGACGATGCCGGAAACGTCGGTCGAAATACCGACCTTGTCAGCCTCGACATAGGCATCGTCGGTCGACATCACCCGGCCGCCGGTGACGTACCAGTAAGCGCCGGCAACCGCCGCGATCGGCAGCAGCGCAAACAACGCCCGGCGGACCCTCTGCTTGCGCGCCGGCCGGGAACCCTGGTCACTTGCGACCGTGCTTTCGTCGGATCGCCGTGCCGGGCCGACCGGTGCGATCGGGGGCGACTCACGCGGCTCGGCGCGCAATTCCGAAGCTTTGTGAGCAACGGTCGACTTGTCTTGCGGAAGGACATCCGACCGCAACTCAGCCGGTTGATCGTTGGAACGCTCAATTTGCTCAGCCTTAAGCATGACTATGCTCCTGACTATCAGGCGTCTTGTTCAACAGCGTCGGGACGTCCTTTTGCCGGCACCGAACATGCGGCTGCAGCGAAGGTTTTTTAATCCGGCGGGACCGAAACGCTTTATTCGTGAATCCAGAACAATCGGCCACGGGCAGCGACCGCGCCCTTGTCGGCGCGCTTTCGCACATAGGGCTTCACGAACGGTGGTCTTGGGAGGATCAGCAAGGCTGGCGTGACGACCGGCTCGGTTTCAAGCGCCGATCGCCCGCATGACACCGGCGGGTTACAGCGTGCGCCCGCGTTGAAATAACGCCGGGCGGCTGGACCATTCGCGCTAAGAAGAAATTCAAATTTATGAAGTTGCGTTAAGTGATTTAGACCTGCCCCAGAGATTCGCCGTCGCCCTCCAGAATTTGGTCCGGAGGGCGACAGCATCCGCACTAACGATCTCTACTTCGCCGGGGCGTAGTAGTCGCCTTCGTCGATTTGGTTGAGCTCCGAACGAGTGGGCGGTTGCACGGTCGTTTTGCCGGAAGCATAGTAGTCCCCTTCGCGAAGCTGATTCAGTTCTTGAGGGGTCGCTTGCTGTACGATCGTCTTGCTGGGAGCATAGTAGTCACCTTGCTGCGACCAATCCGCCTGTTGCGCAAAAGCGGTTGTCGAAGCGGACACCACAGCAACGGTAGCCAGAGTCAATTTTGCGGCGATATTCATCTGAATTCTCCTTCAGTTGCCGAAGCGGGAATGTCCCGCTTCAGGCTATTGGCAGCGAAGCAGATCAGGCACCATGCCTGTCACCCGCCAGATTTTAGATGGCGCCGCGGTACCGAAATTTAATTCGCTATTCTTGAAGGGTCTGTTCGGCAAATCGGGGTAATCATTGACCGAAAGCGCTTTGGAGATTCGCTGCTATCGATGTCGCATTTGCGTCATTGGTGGACATTACGGGCGGACATTACGCCCGATCTGCCCAATGTCCGGTATGCCCCCGATAGCGGACACGGATTTCGCGGTTTTCTCGCCATTGGCAGCGCGGTTTATGAGTACACGCTTTAATAGTTCGTCTTGTCGATGCCCGGCACGGTGAGCAGTGACGTTATGTTGCGGCCGCGCAAGTCATAGACGCGGGCATAGGTGATGCCGTCGCGGGCCACGTCGAACAGCACCGGCGCATCGAGCTTGGCGCAATAGAATTCGCCGAGCACCATGGCGAAGTCGGCGTCCTTGGGGTCCCAGACGATGTTGTATTGGCTGCTGCCGAGTGCGACCGCGACCGGCGGGTGCGGGCCGCAGACCGCGACCTTCCACATGCGGCTGTGGTCGGCGCTACGATCAGTGCGGATATAGGCGGCGAATTTCTGCGCGGCCTGTTTGAACGACAGGCCCCAATAATCGAGCATGAAATTCTTGCGCGCGCCAGGCACGCCGCCGGCGAGGTGGTTGTAATCGGTGTATTCGTAAGGATGCAGCCGCACCATATCGACGATCGGGGAGGCAACGCCCGCGATCAGAGCGAGGCCGCCGGCAATGACGGCGCTTCTGCCATAGGCCTGCAGCCGCTGGCCGATCCACGCCGCGGCAAGGCCGCCGAGCACGGCAAAGGGCGGCAGTACAAAGACGATATGGCGGATGCCGTTGTAAACGACCGGCCGCGTCATGACCGCAATTATGATTGGCAGTGTCGCCGCCAGCACGACGGCAAAGAGTGCGGCGCGGCGGCCGGCATCGGCGCCGCTCCTGTCGTCGCCGCGCGCCACGAAGATCAGCGCGCCGCCGAGCCCGACGAGGCCGAGCAACAGCATCAATTCCGGCACCTGGAGGGCGAAGAGCGTCGGCACATAGCTGCGCGGCATGTCGTCGACCGGGATCAACTGGCCGGCAAACAGCTCGCGCCACGGCTTCTCGAACACCGTCGAGAAATATTCGACGGCGCGGAACGGATTGAGCGGCGATACCACGCTCCACGGCCAGACCAGGCCCATCAGCAGATAGGCGAAGATCGCCGCCGGAATAAACGGCACCAGAAACGTGCCGCATTCGGCGAGCGCGGGCTTCCATCCGGATGCGCGCGCCCTGATGGCAAGAATGAGCGGCAGCGGAAACAGCGCCTCCATCAGCGCAAAGCCGCCGAGCACGCGCGCGCCGATCGACAGACCGAAGCCCAAGCCGCAGAGCACGAGTGTCGGCGGGGTCGGGCGCGGATATTCTTCGAAGGCGCGAACGAGACCGAGAAGCGCGATCGCCATCACCGCGGCGAACGGCCCGTCCTTGGGATTGATGAACATGTGGCCGTAATAGAGCGGACAGGTGGCGACGAGCACCAGCGCGATCAGGCCCGCGCATGGTCCGCCGAGCCGGCGTCCCAAGCGCCAGGTCGCGAACAGGCCGATCAAGCCGACAAGTGCACCGACAAGGCGCCGCGTTTCGAACAGGCCGAACGGCAGCACTTTCGCGGCGAGCGTCGCGATCATGTCGAAGCCGCCGCCATACATGTAGAGATTGACGAAAGACAGCGCCCGCTGGTCGGTGAATCCTGACTTGTAGAGCGCGACCAACAGCGCGCCGTATTGCGAATGCGTGTAGTCGTCCCAGCCGAGCCCGTAATTGCGAAACGTCGCGCAAGCGATCACGGCGGTGACCGCCAGCACGCACAGCGCCAAGGCGTCGAGCACCCGCGCCGCGGGGATCGATTCAGACCGGAGAGGGAGGGAGCTTACGGCAGCCTGTTGCACGAATCGGCCCGGTTGAGACGCGCGCAAAGATACTTATCAATGGAACTTTTGCGGTCCAATTGCATCAAGCACAATGCGTCAAATGTGCAGAGTGCATTTTGTTGCACCGCATTCTTGGAACGCCTGTCGCTTGACCGCAGAAGCGGGGCCGCGATGCGCAAATGCAGGGCCCCGCTTTGATTGTTGCAGCGCGGCGATCGCCCGCTCTTACGTTGTCTCGTGAAGGCTTACTTCATCGCCGCTTCGTACATCTCGGTCACGTAGTCCCAATTGACCAGGTGATCGAGGAAGGCCTTCAGGTAATCCGGCCGCCGGTTGCGATAGTCGATGTAGTAGGAATGCTCCCACACGTCGCAGCCGAGAATGGGCTTGCCGCCGTGCACCAGCGGGTTCTCGCCGTTCGGCGTCTTCATGATGGTGAGCTTGCCGTCCTTGACCGCGAGCCAGGCCCAACCTGAGCCGAACTGCGTGATGCCGGCCTGGGTGAAGTCTTCCTTGAATTTCGCCATCGGGCCGATGTCGGTCGTGATCTGCTTTTCGAGCTTGCCCGGAAGCTTGTCGCCGCCGCCGCCCTTCTTCATCCATTTCCAAAAATGGGTGTGGTTGTAGTGCTGCGCCGCGTTGTTGAAGAGACCCGGCACCTTGCCGTAGGTCCCGACCACGACTTCCTCGACCGACTTGTTTTCCCATTCCGTGCCTTTGGCGAGATTGTTGCCGGCGGTCACATAGGCCTGGTGATGCTTGTCGTGATGGAATTCGAGGGTCTCGCGCGACATTTGCGGGCCGAGCGCGTCGTACGGATAGGGCAGTTCGGGCAGGGTGAATGCCATTGGTCTACTCCTCAATGTGAAGCCTACAGGTGAAGCCTTGGGCGAAGTCTTGGGCGTCGGCTGTGCGACGATGAAACCGCGCGGGAAAGAGAATGGTTCCTCTAGATAGGGCCAATGCGGGGGGTTCGGCAACGGCCGCGCTATTAACGAGATTGCCAAATTCCCGCAACGTGGGAGGGGAAAACTAAGACAGTAGTCCTTGCGCGGCTGGGGAAGCGTCGCCACAATCATTGCAAAAGGCGGCTTGTGCATGTCGGGGCGCAGCCGACAAAGGCTATGTACTTGTTTTTGTTGACTTTCGGTGCGGTGTTGAGTGTGGCTGGCGTGGTCCTTGCCGCATCCGGTCTGTCTGTCCACGATCACACATTTGACGGCGGCTTGGTGACGCCCGGCATTGTTGCCGTGGTTGGCGGTCTCCTCCTCATTGGTCTTGGCTTCGGGTTGCGGGTGCTGCAGCGCATCGAGCTGGCGCTGGCGGCGCGTCCGGCGGCGGCGCGCCCAGCTCGTGCTGGCGAAACGCCGGAGCCTGTAAAGGCGAGTGCGACCTTAAAGGCAAGTGCGACCTTGGCCGAACCGCCGAGCGAGCCGTCACGGACTCCAGTCCCGGTCAAAATCACACGGCTGCCGGCGACCGCGCCAGTTGGCGCACCCGCGCAGCTTGCGCCCGTGGCCGAGAAACGCGTGGACGATCTGCCGCAAAAATTCCCGAGCCAGAAGTTCCCGAGCATCGTGCGCGCCGGGCCGGCTCCGGCGTCCGAAGAGATCGATCCCGCGCCGCGCCCGTTTGCACCTGCGGCGGTCAGTGACGAAGCGAGCGATGTTGAAAGCGTGGGCCCGTTCGCGCCTCGCGCCCTCAAAGTGCGCAACGGCGCGTCGCCCACGCACGCGTCGGCGCACATGTCGGCGCATCTGTCAGCCCCCATGTCCGCGTCGATGTCTGCTGCCACGGCCAGGGTCCCTACGCGGCTTGACGCGACCGCGCGGGCGCCGATGACCACCGAGCGGCCAAAAAGCCCGGCCTTCGATGCGTTCTGGCCAAAAGGGCCGCGGCCGCGCCGCGCCTTCGCTCAAGCGGCGGCGTCTGTCGAAGTGCCCGAAATCCCTGCCGTCGCGCCCGCGCCGGTGATTGAAGAACACGGCGTCGAGCCGCCGCCTGTGGTCACGCCCGAGGAAACCGCCGAACCGCTCACGGTTCTCAAATCCGGCGTCGTCGACGGCATGGCCTACACGCTGTACTCGGACGGCTCCATCGAAGCGCAATTGCCGCAAGGCACGCTGCGCTTCGGCTCGATCGCCGAGCTGCGTGCGCATATCGAGCAAGACACGCGGGGCTGATCACCAAATTTATACTGGATCAATTCAGCATGGATACGCATGCCGCGACAGTGTTTTATTGCATTTATTCCTGTACCGTAATATACCCTAAGTGTACGTGGGTAGTTTCACTTGGTACCGTACGAACTGTAGCTTTCGAATGCTTTGAATGAAGCCGGACGTGGAACGCGCGACCGGGCGCGGTCCGGACATCGTCGTCCAAACTTGGAAGTGCCAGATCAACATTTTGCGAGAGATCAGACACTATGGCCGAGAATTCAGGGGACAGCGTTTATATCGAACTGACCGCTGACATCGTGTCGGCATATGTGAGCAACAATTCGGTGCCGAGCGCCGAAATCCCAAATCTGATCGGACAGATCTTTTCCGCCTTGAAGCGCGTTTCCGGCGGCCAGGTGGCGGCCGCGGCCGAGCCGCTGAAGCCCGCCGTGCCGGTGAAGCGCTCGGTGACGCCTGAATATATCGTCTGCCTCGAAGACGGCCTGAAATTCAAATCGCTCAAGCGTCACCTGCGCACGCGCTACAACATGACGCCCGATCAATATCGCGAGAAGTGGGGCCTGCCGCCCGATTATTCGATGGTGGCGCCGAAATATGCCGAGGCCCGCTCGCAGCTTGCCAAACAGATGGGGCTCGGCCAGCAGCGCCGCCGCCGCAAATAGCGCAGTCAACTTGCACAGTGATTGCTCAGCGTTGCAACACGCCGACGGCGCGGTTGGCGAAGCTCAAGCGCTCCGACATCACCGAAACGATGTAGCCTAGGAGTGCCTGGCTCAACGTCGGCTCGTCTTTCTTGATGCGCGCGTAAGCTTCCGCGGTGAGCTCGAACAGCACGCTCTCATCCTCGGCGACGATGGTCGCGCTGCGCGGGCGGCCGGTGATCAGCCCCATTTCGCCGATCGTGGTGTGGCGGCCGAGGCTGCGCACGCGCATGGTCCGCCCCTCGCCGAGATCGACGACGATGCCGATGCGGCCTTCGAGAATGAAATGCATCGAGGTGGCGGCGTCGCCTTCGCGCGCGATGACGTCGCCCGCACGGACTTCCATCCGGCGGCAATATTCGGTCAGGCGGTCGGCCAATTGCGCGTCGCCGAGCGCGGCGGCGAGCCAGGTGCGCAGCGATCCGGCATCCGTGTCGCCGCTGTGGTGCGCTTCGATGATCTGTTGCTCGCAGGTCTCCAGCGCCCGGTCGAGATCGGGCGCGATGATGACGTCGTCCGAGATGAAACGCGCGGTGCGGAATGCGCGCTCGAGTTCCGTAGTCAGGTTGACCAGCACGACTTGCGCGTTGTAAGCGGCCGCGGCCTGCTTGATCTGCGCAAAACTATGGGTCGCCGACGAATCGATGCCGGTCACCAGGCGAAAATCGAAGATCAGGAAACGGCAGCTCGGCTGGCTCGTCAGCAGCGTCTTGACGTGCTGGTACAGGCGGTTGGCCGAACCGAAAAACAGGTAGCTCTGTAACGCCATGCCCTGAAGCTCGCCGCCGTGATCGGCCAGGAGCGACAGCTCGTAGGGGCCGCGATCGAGCGAGGAGCGAAATTCCGAGCCATCGAAGTTGAATTTGATCGCGCTGACGCGGCTCGCGCTCAGCGCAAAGGTGGCGCAGCCGATGACGATTCCGATCAGCACGCCGGCGACGAATCCGGAATAGATGATCAGGGCCGCGATCGCGAGCAGCGACAGATATTCGAGCGGCAACAAGCGCCGCGACGAATGCAGGAGCCATTGATAGACGAGGTCGGCGCCGAGATAGAACAAGAGCCCGCTAAGAATGAATTTGGGCACATAGCCGAGGAACGATGGATCGGCGACGAGCACCGCGGCCGAGACCGCAGCGACGGTCAGTCCGCCGAGGCGGCTCGTGGCGCCTACGGTGCGGACCAGGATCGAACGGCTGAGCGATGTGCTGCTCACATAGCCGCCGAGCACCGCCGTCGCCACGTTCGCGAAGCCGAGAACTTTGAGGTCGCGTTCGATGTTGGCTTCAGATCGGGTGGCGATCTCGATCCCCGTGGTGTTGAGCAATAGCGTTGCGATGGTGACGAACATGACCGCAAGCATGTCACCCGCCAGCGACGGCAATGACGTCCAAGGGAAGTGCTGCAAGGCTGCGGGCTTCCAGGGCAAGCTCAATCCTGCGGCCGACTGCAGGCGGAACATCCAGCCGGCAGCTTGGGCGTCGGCGAGCGTCATGCCGGTCAAAAGCCGCACGACATGGGCGATGACAAAGGCGGTCAACAGCACGCCCGGCAGGATGAACGGGTTTTTGGAGCGCCGCAGCAGCACGAAGAGCGTCGCCGCCACCACGACGGCAGGTCCGATCCGCGCGGCGATCGAAGCGTCGAAAAACGCGCCGACATTGTCGAGCGCTGGGCGCTGATTGGTGACGATCTGGACAGCGCCGGTGACCATGAGCCACCCGGTTGCGCCGAGAAATCCGCCGATCACCGGGTAGGGTACGAAACGGATCGCACGGCCGGCATGCGTGAATCCGAGTACGCAGAGAAGAAGTCCCGTGAGCCCGGTCGCAAGCGACATCGCGATGAGCACCGGGCCGAGAAGATCCGTGGCGCCGCCAGCCACAAGCCGCTGCACGAGCGTTGTGACGAGCGCGGCGATAACGACGGAGATCGAGCTGTCCGGTCCGGCAACGGCAAAGGGCAGCGAACTGCGTAGCGCCACAATTGTTCCGCCGATTGCCGCCGACAGGAATGTGACTGCGATGCCGTAGGACAGGTAATGTTCAAGTGGGCCGGTGAAAATCAGTGCCGCGTAAGACAGGCAATAGGCGACCGACAAGACGCTGCACACCGCGCCGGCAAATATGTCGACCAATCCTGCGCGGAGATTAAAAGTGCTCAAAAGGATGCCCACCTACGCCCCGGGCAAGACTACACGATCACTGGCGCGACTAGAATGACGGGCTTTGTACGGCCTGGTTGCGCGACCTGCCTAGGCGGCCGGCGCCAGCGCCGCGCGGGCATCAGCGCGAATCCGCTCGACCATCGAGCGGAACCCGTTGGAGCGCTGCGGCGTCAGATGCTCCTTGAGGCCGAGCCCCTCGAACAGCTTGATGGCGTCGATGGCGACAATGTCGGTTGCAGCCCGGCCCGAATAAGTCGCAAGCAGGATGGCGATCAGCCCGCGCACGATATGGGCGTCGCTATCGCCCTCGAAGGTCAGGATGGGACTTTCCGCGCCGTTGCGGCTCACGGTGGTATCGAGCCAGACCTGGCTGGCGCAGCCTTGCACCTTATTGGCGTCGCTATGCGCGGCAGCCGACAGCGGCGGCAGTTCCCGCCCCAGCTCGATCAGATAGCGGTAACGGTCGTCCCAATCGTCGAGGATCGCGAAATTGTCGGTAATGTCGTCGATATTGGCGAAGCGCTCTGTCATGCGCTCTATATAGGGCGTCGCGCGTGGCGGGTCGATATTTTCCGGTCGATGTTTTCGCGCCCGGCGACAGCAATCTTAGATGTTGCGCTTGGCGTCCTTGCGCGCCGGACCCCGCCATGCCGGCGCGAGATCGGTCGAGCTGAGCGTATTCTGCGAGGCGCGGTTGAACGCGGCCGGGTCCATCGCCGGCTTGTCCAGATCGGCTTTGCCGAAATGGCTCACCGTACCGGTGGGTGATCCACCATTCTTGCCGCCATCCTTCGTCGCCATGGAGTCGCTCAGGAACTCGTAGAGCATCTTGGCGCCGGCCTGGGCCTTGTAGCCGAGCTCGGTTGCGACATGTGAACCGACCGTGCAGGCATCAGGCTGACGCGTACAGAACTGCCGCAGATCGCCGACGGTGGCAGAGGCCGCCGAAATGGCGTCGGTAGCGCCCACGCTGTTCGCGGGCACCGGCTGCGAGGTAGCGGTCGGCAACAGGATCAGCACAATGCTGAGCCAAAACGCCATGCGCAACAGAAAGAACATGACACCCATATCCCCCGCGACAAACATTGTCGCACGTGGGGGGACCGTAGCAGGCAGCATTGAAAGCTGCGTTCGATCGCTTGGTACGTTTTTGCGCATAATCGACGAGAATAAGCCGCAAATTTTCGATCAATTTGAAATAATTTTATTTACCTAAAATTTGAGCGAATGCCGGTTCCCGCATTTTGCGCGCTGCTATCAAGGGGCTGACGGCGATTTTGCACGAACAGATATCGACAATTCGACAGTCTTTCCGCCCCGACGCGCAGTTGCGGCGCCGATTTTGGCAACGAGCCGTTCACCATGACGCTGGAATCCATTGCGGTGGATGCGCCACTGCGCCCGGCAAGCGGTGCGGCGCCCCGCCTCGCGCCGGCGACCTTAGCTTTCGCTTAAGCGGCCTCTGACACGATCGCGCCCATAGAAAAAAAGGGGGCGCGTCTGCATAGCCGGGCGTGCAATGGGAAATTGGGCCTGCTTGCGCCGATTGGTCACTATATTGACACGCTGGTCCATCCGACCGCGCAACGCGACGTGCTGACTGCGGCGCGCCATCGCGCTTTCATCGCGCCGCGCCTTCTCGGCAGCGTCATCGCGCTCGCCTGCTTTCCCGCTTATCTCCTGATCCGCGGCGCACCGGGCCCGATCGAGATGGTTGCTTTCGCTTGGCTCATCGTTCCGATCCTGATCGCGCACTATCTGTCCCGTACCGGCCGGTATCAGAGCGCGCATGTGCTGTCCTCGCTGGCGCTGACCGGATTGGTGACGGCGGTCGCCGCCTCGACCGGCGGCATCGCTTCGTTCGCCGCGATCTGGCTGGTCGTCGTGCCGCTCGAGGCCGCGCTGTCGGCGTCGCGCCGCGTGGTCGCTGTCGCTTCGACCTTCGCTCTGAGCGCTGCCGGGTTCTTGGTCCTGCTCGGCGAGTATCATCTGCTGCCGCCGCCGGTTGCGAATACGCCGGCTGCCTTCGCGGCGCTCGGCATCGTCTTCGCCGCGCTCTATGCCACCGGCCTTGCGCTCGGCGCCGAGGCGCAGGCGCGCGCCAGTTTCTGGCTGCTCTACAGCGAGGAAGACCGTTACCGGCTTCTGGCGCGCAATATCACCGACGTCATCGCGCGGCACGGCCGCGACGGCGCCGTGCTGTTCGTGTCGCCGACGGCCGAGACGATGTTCGGCGCCCGCGTCGCCGATCTGCACGGTCACGGCCTGTTCGAACGCGTCCATGTCGTCGATCGCCCGGCTTATCTCACCGCGCTGGGCGATGCCGCGGCGCTCGGTGAAGCAAGCTCGGTCGAATTCCGGGTCCGCCGCGATAGCGCCGATGCGGATGGCGCGCCGGTTGTGGAATTCATCTGGATCGAAATGCGCGCCCGGCCGCTTGACCGGACAACGGCGGACGCCGGCGACATCCATGAAGTCGTCGCGGTCTTGCGCGACGTCACCGAGCGCAAGCGGCTGCAGCAGGCGCAAATCGATGCGCATGCCGAGGCCGCGCGCGCCAATGATGCCAAGGGCCGCTTCCTCGCCACGATGAGTCATGAATTGCGTACGCCGCTCAATGCCGTCATCGGCTTCTCCGACATGCTGACGAAGGAAGAGGAGCTGATGCTCGACGGCAAGCGGCGCAAGGAATATGCCGTTCTCATCAACGATTCCGGCAAGCATCTGTTGTCGGTGGTCAACGGCATTCTCGATATGTCGAAGATCGAGACCGGCAATTTCGCGATCACGCCCGAGCCCTTTGCGCCGGCGGAAGTGGTCGCGGCCTGCTGCGACCTTCTGGCCTTGCGCGCAAGCGAGGCGGGCGTCCGCCTGGAAAGACGCGGCTCGGCCGAGCTTCCGGACATCGTTGCCGACAAGCGTGCCGTGCAGCAGATCCTGCTCAACCTCGTGTCCAATGCGATCCGCTTCACCGATCGCGGCGGCACGGTCACGGTTTCGGCGCGCGCCGAAGCGGCCACGGTCACTTTTGCCGTCGAGGACGACGGCGTCGGCATCGGCGAAGCGGACCTGGCGCGCGTCGGCGAGCCCTATTTCCAGGCTGCGACCTCCTATGACCGCCGCCACGCCGGCACCGGGCTCGGACTGTCCATCGTCAAAGGACTGGTGCGGTTGCACGGCGGCGACCTGTCGATTAATAGCCGCATCGGCCAGGGCACGCGCGTCACAGTGCGCTTGCCGCTCGATTGCGAGCGCGCGCAGCCGGCAAGGAAGCCTGCCGCTCATCAGCCGGCCGGCGTGGTGAGTTATTTGGCCGCCACCGCTGCCGAACAACATTCCGATCCCGCGGGCGAAGCTGCGCCGCAGCTGCAACGCCAAGACATTCATCGAAACGTTCACCGAGACATTCAGGTGAGGAAAAGTGCCTAGGCGCCGCAAGACTCCGGTTCCGTTGCACCTGCGCGCCGCGAGCGCGGGCGGTGCGCTGTTGTTCGGCGTCTGGGACCGGGCGGCGCAGCGGCCAATGGATTTTGCCGCGCTGCTGACCGCAGCCGCGCTGAGCACCATCGTCGTCGTCAATGCGGTCTTCCTGCAGACCGGCTCGCGTTCGGCGCCGTATTTTGCCCCGCCTGCCGTCACGCCAAGCAATGTCGGTGCGGGGTCTTCGGCCGGCACCGCCGCGGCCAAAGGCGACCGATCGACCGAAAAGCCCGTCGAGCAAACCGCCACGCCGCGACTGATTGCGCCCGGCGTCGTCACACCGCAGCCGCAACCGGTGGCCGCGCGGCGCGACGATCCGATCGCCGATCTGATCGCGCCGTCGCCGCGCGTTGCGGCGGTCCAGCGTGCGCTGTCGGAATATGGCTATGGCCAGATCAAGCCCTCCGGCGTTCTCGACGAGAACACCAGCGCCGTGATCCAGAAATTCGAGCGCGAGCACAAAATGCCGGTCACCGGCCGTGTCAGCGAGCGCCTGGTCAGCGAGCTTACAGCGCTGGTCGGTCATCCTTTAAATTGAGCCGCCGCTCTTCGCAAAGCGTGCGTTCCGTGATTATGGATTGGGCTCGCGCGGATTGACTGCGCGCCACGGGATACGGCATGCGCCTTAAATCCGCATTGTGGGTCGCAGCCTATTTGCGCCGCTGCCAGGTCGAAGGCACGTTCGGCGTCGTGCGCCGGCGCGGCGCCGAAGAGGCCGGCGCCATCTATATCCGCATCGACCGGCTCAATGGAACTTCGGACCTTTATGGACCGGCGCCGCAGAGCGAGGTCGATAGCGGCCGCGGCGACCGGTCCTTCGTGCCTTGTCTTGCCGAACGCCCGGCGCCCGATGCCACGGTCGAGGCCTATCTGACGCGCGAGATCAAATTCGATCCCGATGTGTGGATCGTCGAAGTCGACGATGCCGCCGGCCGGAATTTTCTGGAGCTCGTCTCGGGCTAATTCGCGCCCAATAAAATCACGACGCGTCGCGGCGTTCGTCGGCTCGTCGCGGCGCCGGCGCGCGGCGCACTGTTGCGGTAGCGGTTCGGGCGCGCGCGCGTGCTTCCTCTTCCTTCGTCAACGGCCGCTGCGGCAGGCCCGCGCGCTCGGAATTGTGCAGCGCCTGCCAGATTGTGACCATGTGTTCGGCCGCCTGCACCGTCATCTCGTCGAACAACGCGGCGAGCGCATGCACGCGTGCGACTGAATGGCCGATGGTCGGATTGACGAACAGCAGCACGCGATAGAGCACGTCGCGCGGCATGTTGAGCGCCTTCGCAGCTGCAACGATCGGCTCGCCGAGATCGTCGGCGGTGATGCGGCGCGCCTGCATGCGCGCAACGCGGATCGCTTGCGCCAGATAAGCGGCGAAATCTTCGCGGTTATGCGCAAGAGCCGCGGTTTCGAGCCGCTTGATGACGATGGCCTCCTTGCTCAAGCCGACGCGGCTCGCCGGCATCGGTACGGCGATGTGGAGATTGAGCAGGATCAGGCGGCGCTCGTCCGCGCTTGCCGCGAAGAACTGCTCGTTGAGTTCGCTCGCGACATCGGCGGTGATCGTGCTCCACGTTGCCGCAGCGGGCCGTTCCGGCGCCTCGCGCCTAGGCGGCAGCGGCGGCGCGACCGGAGCGGGGACTTGCGGCGGTTTGACCGGGTCCGGTCCTCTCGCCGCCGGGGAAGTTTGCGTTGCCGGCGGCGCTTGTGGTGCCGCGCGCACAGCCTGTGCCACCGGTGGAGCCTGGGTCGCGCGCGGAGCTTGTGTCGCCGGCGGAGCCTTTATCGTCAGCGGAGCCTTTGCCGGCGGAGTCTGCGGCGGGGCCGGCTTCTTCGCCTGCTTCGGCAGCAAGACCGGATGCGTTCGCACCAGCGCCGCGATCTCGGGCAGATCTGACGCGAGCCGGACCATGACGCGCACTGGCGGCGATAGATGCCGCGCCAGCCGCGCGGCTACCGCGAGCCGCGTCGCGGCGTCCACGGAATCGAGGAGCCGCAGCGCCAGCTCGGTATAGTGGCGCTTCTCCTCGTAGCTATGGGCCAGTTTCTGGACGTAGAGGTCGGTCAGCACGCGGATGAGGGTCGGCCGCATATCGACCCCGTCGCGAAACCCCAGATGCGTCAGATTATCGAGACTCGACAGGCTACCGCTTTCCATACGCGCCGCTCGATCGCAACAACACAGATGATTTGGATCACCACACTAAATCCTGCGCGTTAGCGAGCCGTTAACCTTGGTGCCCCTTTAATCACTGCGATGCCGGTGGCAGAGGAAAACGGCTGGTGGGTAACGTAATCAAATTCCCGAGTGAGGGGCGCATTGTGCGTTTCGGGCGTGACGCTGCGGAGGAATCCGCAACGATCATCATCCTGCCGGTTATTCGGATCGAGCGTTACATGGATCTGAAAGCCGAAGGGGCCGAGCCGCAGACGCATCCTCCGGCACAGAATGGCGGCCGTCGACGGCTGAGGCGGCGCTAAGCGGTTCGCCCAATGTTGACGTGGAGCAGTTGCCGACGCGACACGAGACCGGCGGTCGTTTTGGCCGTTCTCTCGTTTCTTGTCCTGTCCGGCTGTTCGAGCCTGTGGGACCTCGGCAAGGTCGATCCTGCGCCGGTCAGGGACGGCATTCACGACTGGGTCGGCCAGGAAGCGGCGATCCGCGGCGGCGCGCCGATCTCAGCGTACAATCTCACCGACGACGAACATACGCTGCGCGATCTTGCTTTTCCGCTGATCGAGCCGCCCTATGACCGGCAGCGCTGGGACGCGGTGGTCTACGAATGGGGCGACAAGCACTCGTTTCAGCATTCTTTGTGGAACTACAATCCGACGCTCTATTACCAGAAGCTGCAGAACCAGCTCTATCGCTCGACGGCGGCGCGCTACAATCAGATCATCGACGACATCCGCAACGACCTGGTGCGGATCGGTCCGTTTTTCGTCATTGCGCGTAAAGTCGCCGATCTCGATCAGCGCCGCCAGGCGACCGTGGCGCAGCTTGTCAGTCTCAGCCCGATGGAGCGCTTCAATGCGCAGGCCCGCGTCGCCGAGAATAGCCTGACCATCGCCTGGGTCCACGAGTCGCTGAATCAGCGCTGCGCCAGCTATCGTTTCGCTATCGAGCGTCTCGCAGTCGCCGAACCCGAACTCGCGGCGGGCGAGGCCGACCGGCTGTTGACCGAACTGTCGCAGCAGATTGCGGCCAATGAGGTGCAGGTCGTCGCAGCGCCGCGCTTTGCCTATGCCTCCGCGCCGGCCGTGGTCATCACGCAGCCGCGATAGCCGGAGATTATCACTGCGGCGGCTGCAGCTCGCATTTCGCCGCCGCCAGCGTGCGCCGCGCCATCGGCATCAGGCCGGGCTCGGGCGCGAGCGCGCGGAGCACGATAAGCCCGACGGTGCCCGGCGATTCAATGATCAACCGGTCGGCCGCAGTGACGTCTTCCTCTTCCGGCATGTCGGCATGCTGCTCGGGCGTCATCAGATCGAGCTCGATGGTGCGGCGGCCGGCGGCGCGGTCGTTGATGGCGTAATAGGCGACGCTCTTTCGCGTATAGAACGTGACCGACGTATAGGCCTGACTCACCGGCGAGGTCAGCTTGATCGAGCCATCGGTCAAATCGTAACGGCACACCGCCGCGGCAAAGGCCGGATCCATGAACGGCATGATCGCTGTGTCGACCGTCGGCGGCGCGAGCTGCACCATGGTATTGACCGGCGTCAGCGGCGTCAGCCGCGAATAGGCGTCTTGCGTCGCCGCCTGCGGCATGGCGAGCACTGTCGACAGATGCACGATGCCGCCGAGGATCAGGCCGGAGAGAATCCATAACAGCGCGCGGATCATGAGCAGCCCTTTCGCACGATCGCGGGCATTGGTCCTTCCTTGGTGGTGCCGGTGGAAACCCCGATCGGCGTATCGTAGAGGCGCAGCACCAGTACGAATTTGTCGGCGCCGCCGGTCGGCAGCCAGTTGCCCGGCCGCGCCAGCGGCGCCACCGTGATGGCAAAGCCGCCGTCGCTGTCGCGTACGATTTCGTCGCTGGTGAAACTGTGCCGGTCGATGGAGTTGGCGACGAGCTTGCCTTCCGGATTGTAGAGCGTGATCGTCCAATACCGCGCTACCGGCGTCATGCCGCTGATCGTGAAGGTGCAGCGGCCGTCGAATGAATTGCGGGCATCGTCGGAGCTGGCATAGAAAGCGACCCCGTCGCCCATGCCGGTCGGCAGTTCGCCGGTGCGCGCGATATTGGCGCGGGCATAGGGGTCGATATCGACCGAGCCGCTTTTCGGCCAGGCCGTCCAGGCGCCGATATTGAGCGAGCCGAAGGCGACACCGCGCGTCAAAGTCAGCCAGGTCGCGCCGAGCCCGACGGCCGCTGCGATCAGGAAGGTAATGAATGAGCCTAGCAGAAGCCGCATGAAGAAACCGGATCGGAGTTATGCCGCGCGGGCCGTATGGCTTTATTTCTCATGCCGCAAGATTGATTGCACTAATCGCCGCGCGCGTTCGCCGCGGTCGCGACCGTATTCGGTGATGTCAGCGCGCCTTGCTTGCCGTCGATAACGCTGGCCGCGCCGGTCGCCGCGTCCTGCGCCGTCAGCGCGTGGCTCGCATCGTCAAGCATGTGCTCCACTGCGATAAGGGCATCGGTGCCCTTGCGCGTGAGCAGCGCCGGATGCGGCTCTTCGCTCGCCACGAACGACGTATCCGGCATCGGCGGCGCGTGTTCCGGCGCCGGGAAGCCGGGCAGGGGCCGCAATTCGACGCTCTGATGGGCATAGGCCATGATGTTGTGCCACGTCTGGGCCGGCAGCGTGCCGCCGGTCATGCGTTTGGTCGGCGAGAAATCGTCGTTGCCCATCCACACCGCGCCGACGAAATTGCCGGTGTAACCGACGAACCAGGCGTCACGCCAGCTATTGGTGGTGCCGGTCTTGCCGGCGACCTTGATGCCGTCGAGTTGCGCCCGCTTGCCGGTGCCGTTCTCGACCACCGAATTCATCATCTTGATCATGTCGAGCGCGACCGATGGCGAGAGCACCTGCCGCGGTTTCGGTCCGTCGCGGTCGAAGCGCCAGACCAATTGGCCGGTGCCGGTGCGCACTTCAAGCGCGGCATGCGGCGTCACCGCGCGGCCGAGATTGGGGAAGGTCGCATAAGCCACCGCGTGCTCGTAGACATAGACTTCGTCGGCGCCGATCGGCAGCGACGGCGTGTCCGGCAGCGGCGCGTGAATACCGAAATTGCGCGCGGTCTGCACGATCATGGCGCGGCCGAGCTTCGGATTGCCGTGACCAAGCTCGATCGACAGCCTGACCGGAATGACATTGATCGAGTGGGTGATCGCCTCGATCAGCGTGATCGGCCCGGAAAAGCCGCCAGCATAGTTATGTGGACACCAATTGCCGATGCAGACCGGGCCGCCGTCGACCACTGAGTTCGGCGTGAAGCCGTTGGCGAGCGCCGTCGCATAGACATAAGGCTTGAACGAGGAGCCAGGCTGGCGCAACGCGTCGGTGGCGCGGTTGAATTGGCTCGCGCCGTAATCGCGGCCGCCGATCATGGCGCGGACGCCGCCGTCGAGATCGGCGAACACTGCCGCCGACTGGCTGGCGCCGTAATCGTGGCCGTATTGGCGCAATTCGTTTTCGATCTCGTGCTCGGCAAAGCGCTGCAGATTGGAATCGAGCGCGGTGCGCACCACGAAGTAGCGGTCGGTGACTGTTTTTGGGAAGGTATCGACGAGCTTGCGCATCTCGTCGAAGGCGAAGTCGAGATAATAGTTCGGCGCGTCTTCGACGGTGCGGTCGATCGGGGTCGCCGGATTGCGCCGCGCGCCGTAGACCTGACCCTCGGTCATGAAGCCGTTGGCGACCAGATTGTCGAGCACGACATTGGCGCGGGCGCGCGCTGCCGGCAGGTTGACGAGCGGCGAAAATTTGGTCGGCGCCTTGAACATGCCGGCCAGCATCGCGGCTTCCGCAAGCGTCACGTCGCGCACCGACTTGCCGAAATAATATTCGGCCGCGGCATCGACGCCGAAGGCGCCGCCGCCCAGATAAGCGCGGTCGAGATAAAGCTTGAGGATCTCGTTCTTGGTGAGGTGGGTCTCGAGCCATTCCGCCAGGAAGGCTTCGTTGATCTTGCGCTGAATAGTGCGCTCGTTCGACAGGAATAGGTTCTTGGCGAGCTGCTGCGTCAGCGTCGAGCCGCCTTGCACCACGCCGCCCGCCTGGGCATTGGTCATCAGCGCGCGGAACGTGCCCTGAAAGTCGATGCCGAAATGCTCGTAGAAGCGCCGGTCCTCGGTGGCCAGCACCGCCTTGATGAGATGGTCCGGAAACTGGTCGAGCGGCACCGATTCATTGTGCTTGATGCCGCGGCTGCCGACTTCATTGCCGTAGCGGTCGAGGAAGGTAACGGCGAGATCGGCTTTCTTCAGCCAGTCGTCGTCGGAGGTCTGGCGGAAGGCCGGAATCGCGAGCACCAGCAACAGGAACAGTCCGCCGGTGCCGAGCGTGGCCATTTCCGACAGCGGCTCGACCAGCACCCAGCGCCGCCAGCCGGCGACGTGGAAGCCGTCCATGGCCGCGGTGAAGCGCTCATAGAGTTCGCGCGCCCACTTGCCGGCCTGGAAGATCGCAAAATCGATGCGGGCGTCGATATCGAGCAGCAGCCGCTTGAGCTTGGGCCGCCAATCGTCGCCCGGATCGGGGAACATGTCCGTCACTACCGCGCGCTCCGGAAATCGGCTGGAACCACGTGACCCGCTTTCTTAGCCGACAGAGGTTGGGCCGGCCATAAATTAGTTCGAACTCGGTAGGCAAAGCGTTCAACCGCTGCCGCTGCCGCAATTATCACAGGCGCAATGGCAATCAGGGGTAATTTGGGCATAGTTAGGGTTCGCCCGGAGAACAGCATGGCAACGGCGGACAATAGCTCGGACGATATCCCATTTTGGCGGCGCAAGTCCCTGGATGAAATGACTGATTCGGAATGGGAAAGCTTGTGCGACGGCTGCGGCCGATGCTGCCTCAATAAGCTCGAGGAAGAGGGCAATGACGCCGATACCTATTATACCAATGTCGGTTGCCGGCTGCTCGACGGCCAGACCTGCCGCTGCCGCGACTACGCCAACCGGCTGGAACTGGTCGACGATTGCGTCCAGCTGACGCCGGAGAGCCTCAAAACCATCAATTGGCTGCCGCCGTCCTGCGCCTATGTGCTGATCGCCAAGGGCAAAGACCTTTATTGGTGGCATCCGCTGATTTCCGGCGACCCCGAGACCGTTCATGCCGCCGGCGTGTCGGTCAGAGGCCGAATGAGCGCGACCGAAGAGACGGTGCCGGACGAGGATCTCGAGGACTACATTGTCAGCTGGCCGCAGAAATTGCCCAAGGGCGCGCGGCGGCGGCCGTAGTTTCCTTGATTTTTACGGGCGGAAAGAGCCCGCGCACCCCTGGTCTGCGATTTGGCCTGTTGCAACGCCGCGCCGTGGCGGCCAAGTGGTTCGCGGCGACGCCCACATCTGGCCCAATGACTAGGCCAACCCAAAGTGCCGATCCTAAAGTGCAATGACCAGCGAAATCGCTCCGCAAGATAAGCCTCGTATTGCCGGTCGCGCCGCCGATGCGGCAACGCCGGACGTCCTGCACCGGGGCGCACACGCGGCAACGCTCGAAGCCACCCGCGCGCCGCTCGACCACGCCGCGGCCCGCGCCATCATCTTCGGCATCATGCTCGCGATGTTTCTCTCGGCGCTGGAGCAGACCATCGTCGCGCCGGCGCTGCCGGCGATCGGTCGCAGCCTCGGCGGCATTGATGAACTGTCCTGGGTGGTGGCGGCTTATCTGCTGGCAGCGACCGCGGCGACACCACTGTTCGGCAAGCTCTCCGATATCTACGGCCGGCGCGCCATCATGCTTTCGGCGATCGGGATCTTCGTGCTCGGCTCGGTTGCCTGTGCGCTGGCGCCGTCGATCTGGTTTCTGATCGCCGCGCGCGGGTTGCAGGGGATCGGCGGCGGCGGGCTGTTACCGATTGCGCAGACCGTCATCGGCGACCTGTTGAGCCCAAAAGAGCGTCCCATCATTCAGGGCCACACCTCGGTCATGTTCATGGTCGCGAGCACGCTCGGTCCTGTCCTCGGCGGTCTGCTCACCGATCATCTGCATTGGTCGCTGATCTTTTGGATCAACCTGCCGCTCGGCATTATCGCGCTCGCCACAACCGATCGGGCGCTGCGCAAGCTGCCGCGGCACGATCGCCGTCATCAGCTCGATGTGTTTGGAGCAGTGGCGATGGTCTCGGCCGCCTTGGCGCTGATGCTGGCGCTATCCTGGGGCGGCACACATTATCCGTGGGGTTCGTGGCAAGTGGTCGCGCTGTTCGTCGCGTCGGCCGTACTGTGGTGCCTGTTCGTGCTGCGGCTCCTCACAGCGCGCGAGCCGTTCATTCCGCTTGCCATTCTCGGCGGCCGCGTCACCGGCACGATCATCTGCGCGGCCTTCTTCGCCGTCGGCACTATTATCGGCATCACCATCTACACGCCGCTCTATTGCCAGACTGTGCTCGGCATTTCGGCGAGCCAATCGGGCCTGACCTTGATCGCCTTTATGGCCGGCACCGTGATCGGCTCGCAAACCACAATGCGGGTGATGGTGCGCATCAAGCATTATATGCGCATCCCGATGGTGAGCCTGACGATTGCCATCATCGTGCTGGGCATCCTTGCCGCCAACCCGGCGGGCGTGACTTTGACCGAGTTCGCGGGACTGCTTTTTGCGCTCGGCGTCGGGCTCGGCCCGATGTACCCGATGAGCACACTGGTGACACAAAACTCGGTGAAGCCGCATCAGATGGGCACTGCGACCGGGACGCTGAATTTCTTTCGTACGCTCGGCGGCGCGCTCATCGTCGCGGTGTTTGGCGCGCTGGTGCTCGGCGGCGCCTCCGACGGATCAGGCGTCATGACGCTGGAGAAGATCGCGACCCAGCACGGCGATCTGGCGCCGGCGTTCCAAAATGTCTTCATCGCCGCAATTATCTTTATTGCGATTGCCCTGTGCTGCCTGCTGATGGTCGAGGAACGGCCGATGCACGGGCCGGTGCGTCTCGGCGACGCCGGCGCGGAATGATCACTGCGCGAGTGGCGAGCCGAGCGCGCGAGCCGTGTCCACGATCCACGACCGATAGCGCTGCAGCGGCGTCAGCCCCGTCAGTCCGCCGCAGCCGCCGGTCAGGTTAGGGCCGGTCGACCAGCTGACGATGCCGAGCACGACGAGGCTGCCATTGTCGTCGCGAAAGGCCGGTGCCCCGGAATCGCCGGTGCAGGCGCCGAGCCCGGCGCTGATCCCTTTGGTTGCCGGATCGAACAGGCGGATTTCAAACGAGCTCGGGTGGCCGGTGACGGTGAGCATCGCCGCA
This sequence comes from Xanthobacteraceae bacterium, assembly GCA_035483735.1. Taxonomy (GTDB): domain Bacteria; phylum Pseudomonadota; class Alphaproteobacteria; order Rhizobiales; family Xanthobacteraceae; genus BOG-931. The sequence continues at coordinate 35,144 of DATHPQ010000035.1, forward strand.
TGCGCAAGCCCGTCGAGCCTTTCGGCGCCGCGCACCGTCACGCCGATGCCGGCAACGACGAGTGTGTCGCCGATAGCGACCTGTTCATTGTCGCCGGCGATCCGCACCGGCGTGACGCGCGCCGGCGCCGGCTCGCCGAGCTTGAGCAGCGCGACGTCGGCTGTGGCGAGATGCGCGAACAGCCGTTTGATGTCGAATTGGGGATGACGCGCGGTGCGCACCACGTCTTTGAGCGCCGGCACTTGGCCGGGCGCGGTGTCGGCAAGCTTGTAGCGGCCGTCCGGCTCCACGCAGTGCCCGGCGGTGAGCAGCAAGTCGCGCGCGATCGCGGTCGCGGTGCAAAAGGTGCCGTAGGAACTCAGGATCGTCACCACGGCATTGCGGACGCTGCCGCTCGCCGGCGGCGCGCCGCCGACCATAGCGGCGCTCGGCGCCACGGCCGCCCCGCTCATGGCGGTAACCGCGAGCGCCGTGAACAAAGCGGCGGGAAATAGCCGTAGCAGTGGTCGTATCTCGGTCATGGGCGCTTCTTACGGCCTTTTCTCTCGGTTTCGCCGCCACAATAGCGATGTTTTCAAGTTTTCGTGTGAGAGGCGCTGCAGGCCCTCCGTTCAGGCCGCGTTCACTGCGGCGGCATTAGGAACGCCCATGAGTTCCGCCGTACGATTCGCGATTGTCGCCCTTTTCTTGCTGGCGCTGGCTCCGGTCCTTGTCCCCGCGCGCGGCCAGGACGGTGGCCGCGACAGCGCTCGTCCGGCACCCCCGGCCGCCGCGATCGGCGATGCAGTTCACGACCCAGCCCGCGATACCGCACATGACACCGGCCACGCCTGCCTCGACCAGCGGGAGCGCCGCGCCGAGGCCGGTAAGCTTATTCCGCTGGCCGCCGCCATGCGCACGGCCCGGGCGCGGATGCCCGGGACCGTGGTCCGAGCGCGTCTATGCCGCGGTAACGAGGGTCTCGTCTATGTGCTGACAGTCCTCGCCCGCGATGGCAAAGTGGCCCGCCTGACCGTCGACGCCGTGAAAGGCACGCTCGTCGGCGGTCTGTAAACGTGATCCGGAAAAGTGGGTACCGGTTTCCGATAAGGTCATGCGCCACTGATCCAAGCGGAGCTTTCTTTGCGGCTTCTTGTTGTTGAAGACGATCCTGACCTTAACCGGCAGCTTGCCACGGCGTTGACCGACGCCGGCTATGTCGTCGATCGCGCCTTCGACGGCGAGGAGGGACACTATCTCGGCGAGAGCGAGCCCTACGACGCCGTGATCCTCGATATCGGCCTGCCGAAGCTGGACGGCATTTCCGTTCTCGAAGCCTGGCGGCGCTCCGGCCGCGCCATGCCCGTACTCATCCTTACCGCGCGCGACCGCTGGAGCGACAAGGTTCAGGGCTTCGACGCCGGCGCCGACGATTATGTCGCCAAGCCCTTTCATCTCGAAGAAGTGCTGGCGCGGGTGCGCGCGCTGCTGCGCCGTTCGGCCGGTCACGCCAAGAGCGAGTTCACCTGCGGGCCGGTCCGCCTCGATACCCGCACCGGCCGCGTCGCAGTGGACGGCAATCCGGTCAAGCTCACCTCGCACGAATACCGGCTGTTGTCTTACCTGATGCACCATACCGGCCGCGTGGTGTCGCGTACCGAACTGGTCGAGCATCTCTACGATCAGGATTTCGACCGCGACTCCAACACCATCGAAGTCTTCGTCGGGCGCATCCGCAAGAAACTCGGCGTCGACGTCATCCAAACCGTGCGCGGTCTCGGCTATCTGTTGACGCCGCCCGATGCGCGCTAATTCGCTCGCGGTTCGTCTGTTCCTCTGGGCCACCGCCTGGACGGTGGTCATTCTCATCATCACAGGCATCGCGCTGTCGACGCTTTATCGTCACGCCGTCGAGCGCGCCTTCGACCGCCGTCTCGACGTCTATCTGCGCACGCTGGTGGCCGATGTCGCTTCGCCGGAGGAGGGCGGCGAGAAATTCCCGCAGTCGATCGGCGAGCCGTTGTTCGAATTGCCGCTGTCGGGCTGGTACTGGCAGGTCACGCGGCTCGACACCAAGACGCCGGAAGTGCATTCCTCGCGCTCGCTGTGGGATTCAAATCTGCCGCGGCTGCCTGAGGGTCACTCGGCAAGCGCCGCCGAATACCGGCAGGGCTATGCGCAGGGACCGGAAGAACAGAACCTGCGCATCGTCGAGCGCAATATCGATCTCGGCGGCGACGGCCGTTATTTGATCTCGGTTGCCGGCGACGCGTCGGAGATCGACGACGAGACCAACAGTTTCGACCGCGCCATCGGCATGACCTTTGCCGCGCTCACTGTGGCGCTGCTGCTCACCACGGCGCTGCAAGTGCGCTTCGGGCTCGCGCCGCTCAAGCGCATCACCGACAGCTTGGCCGAGATCCGCTCCGGCCGCGCCGAGCGGCTGCAAGGCGAATTCCCGGTCGAGATCGCGCCGCTGGCGCGCGAGACCAATGCGCTGATCGAGGCCAATCGGGAAATCGTCGAACGCGCCCGCACCCATGTCGGCAATCTGGCGCATGCGCTGAAAACGCCGCTTTCGGTCATCGTCAACGAGGCCGCCGCCCGCGGCAACGATCCGCTGGCGCATAAGGTCTTGGAGCAAACCGACATCATGCGCGACCAGGTGGCGCGCCAGCTCGAGCGGGCGCGGCTTGCGGCGCGGTCGAGCGTCATCGGCACGCTGGTGGAAATTCCGCCAGTGGTGACGGCCTTGGCGCGCACCATGGAGAAGCTCTATCGGGCCCGCGACATTGCCATCGACGTCGACGTGCCCAAGGACACGCGTTTCCGCGGCGAGCAGCAGGATCTCGAGGAGATGATCGGCAACCTCGTCGACAATAGCTGCAAATGGGCGCAGTCGCGGGTCGCTATCGAGGTCTTGGCCGACCAGCCGGCGGCCGGCGACGGCAAGCGCCGCGTGCGCATCATCGTCGACGACGACGGGCCCGGGCTTTCGCCTGCCGAACGCGAGCAGGTGTCGCAGCGCGGCCAGCGCCTCGACGAAACCAAGCCCGGCTCGGGCCTTGGTCTCTCGATCGTGATCGAGCTTGCGGGCCTTTACGGCGGCGTGCTGACGCTCGGCACCGCGCCGATCGGCGGCTTGCGCGCCGAGCTGGCGCTGCCGGGCGGTTAAGCCTTTCGGCGAGGATGACGCAGGCGCACCCGATATGTAGTCTTATCCGCAAGCGCCGTCGGACAGAACGGCCTCACCAGGGAGGAATTTCATGCAGTTGTCTCGCCGTCGGCTGCTTGCGAGCGGTACTTCGATCGTTCTGACCGGTGTTGCGGCTGCACCAATGATTGCAGCGCCAAGGGTCGCCCGCGCGCAGCCGGCGCAATGGACCTACAAATACGCCAACAATCTTCCCGACACCCATCCGATGAATGTCCGCGCCCGCGAAATGGCGACCGCGATCAAGACGCAGACCGACGGCCGTTTCGATCTGCAGATCTTCCCGTCGAGCCAGCTTGGCTCCGACACCGATACGCTGAGCCAGATCCGTTCCGGCGGCGTCGAGTTCTTCACGCTTTCGGGACTTATTCTGGCGACGCTCGTACCCGCCGCTTCGATCAACGGCCTGGGCTTTGCGTTTCCGAGCTACGACGCGGTGTGGCGGGCGATGGACGGCGATCTCGGCGCCTATGTGCGCGGGCAGATCGCCAAGTCCGGCCTCATCGCCATGGAGAAGATCTGGGACAACGGCTTCCGGCAGACCACGACATCGACCAAGCCGATCGTGGCGCCGGACGATTTCAAAGGCATGAAGCTGCGCGTGCCGCCGTCGCCGCTGTGGACGTCGATGTTCAAGGCGCTCGATGCCGCGCCGGCCTCGATCAATTTCAACGAAGTCTATTCGGCGCTGCAGACCAAGATCGTCGACGGCCAGGAAAATCCACTGGCGATCATTTCGACGGCGAAGCTCTACGAGGTGCAGAAATACTGTTCGCTGACCAATCATATGTGGGACGGTTTCTGGTTCCTTGCCAACCAGCGCGCCTGGGAGGCGCTGCCGCCCGACGTGCGCGACATCGTCGCCAGAAACATCAACACCGCCGGCCTGAAAGAGCGCGAGGATGTCGCCGAGCTCAACGCAACCCTGCAGCAGAGCCTCGCCGCCAAGGGCCTTGCTTTCAACCGGCCCGATCCAGCGCCGTTCCGTGACAAGCTGCGCGCGGCCGGCTTCTATACCGAATGGAAGGGCAAATACGGCGATGAGGCCTGGACCATTCTGGAGAAATCCACCGGCAAGCTGGCGTGACCGCTGGTGAGCACGCTGCAAACCGTATCCTTTGCCAAAGAGAGCGGGGGAGCTTCGCGCTCTTTCGGCGCGGCGATTGAGTCTTCGCTCGGCTCCTTCGTTGAAATCTTGGCGGCGGGTCTGGTCGGCGCCGAAATCCTGATCCTGTTCGGCGGCGTGGTGTCGCGTTACGTCTTCGACCGGCCGCTGGTCTGGTCGGACGAACTCGCCTCCACGCTATTCCTGTGGCTGGCGATGCTCGGCGCGGTCATTGCGTTCCGCCGCGACGAGCATATGCGCATGACGGCATGCGTCGCCATGCTGCCGCGGCACTGGCGCGCCGCGCTCGATACGTTTGCGACCGGCGCGGCGCTTGCGTTCCTTTTGCTCATCGCCTGGCCGACGTATCAATACGCGCTTTATCAGCTGCCGATTACGACGTCGGCGCTTGAAATCACCGATACTTGGCGCGCTGCCGCCATGCCTGCCGGCATTGCGCTGATGATCGTCTTTGCGATGCTGCGGCTGGCGCGGACCGGCTCGCTCTCGATGTTGCTATTGTCGCTCGGCGCGGCTGCCGCCATCGTCGCGCTGTTCTGGGCCGTGGGGCCGGTATTTCTCAAGCTCGGCAATCTCAATCTTCTGATCTTTTTCGTCGGTGTTGTTGCGGCCGCCGTATTTGCCGGGGTGCCGATCGCGTTTGCGTTTGGACTTGCGATTTTCGGCTATCTCGCGCTCGGCACGCACACGCCACTGATGGTTCTGGTCGGCCGCATGGACGAGGGTATGAGCCATCTTATTCTTCTCGCCGTGCCGCTCTTCGTCTTTCTCGGCCTGCTTATCGAAATGACCGGCATGGCGGCCGCCATGGTGGCGTTCCTGGCGAGCCTCTTGGGTCACGTGCGCGGCGGACTGCACTATGTGCTGGTGTCCGCGATGTATCTCGTCTCCGGCATTTCCGGCTCGAAAGCCGCCGACATGGCCGCCGTCGCGCCGGTGCTGTTTCCGGAAATGAAGGCGCGCGGCGCCAAGCCCGGCGACTTGGTAGCGCTGTTATCGGCAACCGGCGCGCAGACCGAAACCATTCCGCCAAGTCTTGTTCTCATCACCATCGGCTCGGTGACCGGCGTCTCGATCGCGGCTTTGTTCACCGGCGGACTGCTGCCCGGCGTCGTGCTGGCCTTTCTGTTGTGCCTTGTCGTGCATTGGCGCTATCGCCACGCGGCGACCGAGCAATCCGGCCGTGCCAGCAAGCGCGACATCGCGCGCGCGTTCTTCATCGCGCTGCCGGCGCTGGTGCTGCCGTTCCTGATCCGCGCTGCTGTGGTCGAAGGCATCGCCACCGCAACCGAAGTCTCCACCATCGGCATCGCTTATTCGGCGATTGCCGGCCTTCTCATCTATCGCCGTTTCGATTGGTCGGCGCTGCGCCCCATGCTGGTCTCGACCGCCTGCCTGTCGGGCGCAATCCTCTTCATCATCGGCACGGCGACCGGCATGGCCTGGGGCCTGACGCAGTCCGGCTTCTCGCGCACCTTGGCGGCAGCGATGACCGGCTTGCCCGGCGGCGCCGCGACGTTCATGGCGGCGTCGATCGCGGCCTTTGTCGTGCTCGGCTCGGTGCTCGAAGGTATTCCAGCTATTGTTTTGTTCGGGCCGCTGTTGTTTCCGATCGCCAAGGCGGTCGGCATCCACGAAGTGCATTACGCGATGGTGGTCATTCTGGCGATGGGCATCGGCCTGTTCGCGCCGCCCTTCGGCGTTGGCTATTACGCCGCCTGTGCCATCGGCCGCGTCGAGCCGGCCGAAGGCATGCGGCCGATCTTGGCCTATATGCTGGCGCTGGTGATCGGCACGGCGATTGTCGCCGCCGTGCCGTGGATTTCGATCGGGTTCTTGCGGTAGCGGGCGTCACGGATGAACGCGGGCGTTCCCAAAGGCGGCGTCGCTCCCTCGTCAAAGCGCGCGATGAATCTCGCGCAGTTCCTGCGCCAGACGGCGAAGCGTCGCGCCGGCGAGATTGCCTTGGTCTGGGGCGAGAGGCGCTGGACCTGGGCGGAACTCGACCGTCGCGTGGATGCGATGGCTGTGGCGCTTGCCGCGCGCGGCATAGGGAAGGGCGACCGCGTCCTGGTGCAATCGAAGAATTGCAATCAGATGTTCGAGAGCATGTTCGCGTGCTTTCGGCTCGGCGCGGTCTGGGTGCCGACCAATTTTCGTCTGACGGCGGATGAAGTCGCCTATCTCGCCAAAGCGAGCGACGCTGCCGCCATGATCTGCGGCGCCGAATTTCCGGACCATGCCGCGGCGGCGAAACAAGCGGCGCCGAGCATTCGCGTTACGATCTCGATCGGCGCGGCGCCGTTCGGCGGCGACTATGATGCGCTGGTTGCCGAATATGACGGGTCAAATGCGCCGGAAGCTGGGGTCGAGCGCGACGATCCGTGCTGGTTCTTCTTCACTTCGGGAACGACGGGGCGGCCGAAAGCGGCGGTGCTGACGCACGGCCAGATGGGCTTCGTCGTCACCAATCACCTGTGCGATCTGATGCCCGCGACCACGCACCGTGACGCTTCGCTTGTCGTTGCGCCGCTGTCGCACGGCGCGGGCATCCATCAATTGGCGCAGGTTGCGCGCGGCGTGAAAACGGTTCTGCTGGGCAGCGAGAAATTTGATGCCGTGGAGGCCTGGCGCCTGGTCGAGCAATGGCGCATCAGCAACATGTTCACCGTGCCGACGATCCTGAACATGCTCGCCGCGCATCCCGCCGCCGACACATTCGATCATTCCTCGTTGCGTTATGTGATCTATGCCGGGGCGCCGATGTATCGTGAGGATCAAAAGCACGCGCTGAAGAAGCTCGGCAAAGTGCTGGTGCAATATTTCGGTCTCGGCGAAGTCACCGGCAACATCACGGTGCTGCCGGCCGATCTGCACGAGCCGGAGGACGGCCCGCACGCGAAGATCGGCACCTGCGGCTATGCCCGCACCGGCATGCAGATTTCCATTCACGATGACAACGGCCGCGAATTAGGGGCAGGGGAAACCGGCGAGATTTGCGTCTGCGGGCTCGCGGTCTTCGCCGGCTATTACGACAATCCCGAAGCCAATGCGAAGGCGTTTCGCGACGGCTGGTTTCGCACCGGCGATCTCGGCCACATGGACGCGCAAGGTTTCCTCTACATCACCGGCCGCGCCTCCGACATGTACATATCCGGCGGCTCGAACGTTTATCCGCGCGAGATCGAGGAGAAGGTGCTCGCGCATCCGGCCGTTGCCGAGGTCGCCATTGTCGGCGTGCCGGACCGGATCTGGGGCGAGGCCGGTATCGCGGTTTGCGTATTGCGGGGCGGTGCGCGGCTCAACGAGCAGGAATTGCTCGCGTGGCTCGCGCCGAAAGTGACGCGCTACAAGCTGCCCAAGCGGGTGTTTTTCTGGGCCGAACTGCCGCGATCCGGCTACGGCAAGATCACCAAGAAGCTGATCCGCGCCGAACTCGATGCGCGCGGCTGTCTTGAAGCCGCCGGCGTGACGGCGCCATAACCGCCGTCAGCGCAGGTCCAGACGAGCTGTGGAGTTTTCGATGAGCCCGCGGATCATGATGTTGAAGGCGACGACGATCCGCTCCTCCTTTTCGTCGGCTGAGCCTTGCTCGACGGAGTGGGGCATATGGCTCGGCCAGATCACCATGCGGCCTTTCTCGGCCGGCATGATGAAGACGTCGGAGTTCAAGTCGTTCTTCTTCGCGTAAGCGGGCTCGAGATTTCTGGCGAGCAAACGCGGCGAGGCGAACGCCGTCGGCCCGCAATTCTTCGGCGTCTTGATATAGACAACGCCGCTCAACAGGCAGTTCGGATGCATATGCATGAAATGGCGGCGATTGGGATTGGCAATGTTCGCCCACATATTGGTGATGTAATGGGAATCCCGCTTCACCGCTAAAGCGTCGAGGATAATTCCGGACTCCTCAATGATCACCGTAACCAGCTCTTTCATCTCGGGAAGAGTCTGGAGGTTGTCCGGCGACATATAGGCCAGGATCGCTCCCTCCGGAGAGAAGGTCCCTTTGCCGGACTTCTGCAATTCGCGCAATTTTTTCTCGATCCGGTCGCAAGCGGTGACGTCGGGTAAATTCCCCGTAAACATCGGTGTCGGAAACAGCATGAACATCTGCTTCGCAGTCAGCTCATGCGCTGTCGGCTTATAGGGAGTGTCCAGCATGGCAATGCGCGCCTTGATCTTGTCTGGGACTGTTTTTCGGCCGCCCAAAATGGCTGGCGCTGATCATCATGCGCGCCAGCTCGCTGTGGGAGTCTGCGCAGGATGACTCGAAAAATATATGGCTGCCTCCGTAAATCGGCGGCTGCAGGGCGTAACGCCGAAATAAAGTTTACGCGGCCGGATATGCGAGGAGCGCGAAGGATACGCCGCGGATTCAGGCCACGGCGCGTTGCGCGCCTGCGATTGCAAAGCGCGGTGCGGTCTCGACCCGGTCGCGTCCTTTGCGCTTGGCTTCATAGAGCGCGCCGTCGGCGGCCCTCACCAGATCGCGCGGCAGCAATCCTTGCCGCGGAATGAGCGAAGCCACGCCGACGCTGACGGTCGGCGTACTGTCGGGGCGGCCTTGCTGGTCGGCGCGAAGCGCGGCGATGCTGGCGCGGATATTCTCGCCAAGTTCGACGGCTTCGGCCGCTGAGGCGCCGCGCAGCATGACGACGAATTCCTCGCCGCCATAACGCGCGCTGACGCCGCCGGTGCCTTCCGTATTGGTGGCGATGCATTGCGCGATGGCGAGAAGCGCGGCATCGCCGGCCTGATGGCCGAATTGATCGTTGTACTCTTTGAATTTGTCGGCATCGATCATGAGGAGAGCCATCGCACGCTGCGCCTCGAGCGCACGGCTCCATTCCGTCAGCAGCATCTCGTCGAGACAGCGGCGGTTCAGAAGCTTGGTCAGGCCGTCGGTGGTCGCCACGATCGAGAGCTGGCGCTCGGCGTCGCTGCGCCGCTTCAGCGCACGAATGAGCAGAGCGAACAAGGCGAAATTGATCGCGCACAAAGCGAGCATCAAGAGGCCGATCCGCCAAGTCTTCTCGAACCAAGGCGTGTAGATCGAGTCGAGCGATGTGCCGTAGCTCAGCGTGAGCGGCTGATCGCCGACGGCTTGGAAAACATAGAGCCGACGCACGCCGTCAATGCTGGCGGTGGATTCGAACGAGCCGGACGGAAACGTCGCGCCGCGCTGGAAAATCGAGGTACGGGTTAGACTGCGGCCGATCATTTGCTGCTGGAAGGGCGAGCGCATGATCAGGGTACCGTCGTCGCGGATCAGCGTGAGCGCGTCCTGGCTGCCCAGGTTCACCTTGGCGAACATCTTTTCGAAATAGCTCAGGCGCAATGTACCGACGACGGCGCCGTTGAAGGCGCCGTCGGCGTCGGTCAGCCGCCGGCTGATGGCGACGACATATTCGCCGTCCGGTCCGATCCACGGCCGGCTGACATAGGGACCGTTGCCGATCCTCTGGATCTGACTCTTGAAGAAATCGTCTTGCGCAAAGTTATGAGGCTGCGGCGTCAGTGTGCGGGAATCGATGATGACGGTGCCGTGCTTGTCGAGTACGAAGATCGAGCCCATGTCCTTGGCGGTCGCGGCGCGGTCGAACAGGACCAGTTGCCGGACTTCAGGGTTGAGCTTGGCCAATCCCGGCACTCTCAAGCCCTCGAGGACTCCCTGCAGCGACAGATCGTAGAGTTCGAGATTGCGGTCGATTTCCGATGCCATCGCCGCGATGACGTTGTAGGCGGCGAGACGCGCGCGCTCGCGCGCCTGGTCGCGGCTGTCCAATTGCAGGAAGCCGAAGATTGCGGAAAAACCCAGCGTGATGATCAACCCGAGAACGATCAGCGGCTTCGCGTGACTACGGCTGGGTGCTGGCGCCGAGGTTGAGGCTGGCATGACAGTCGTGCGGCCGTCCGGGTGACTGTTTCATTGCGCCGTTTGTAGTCATCCTTGATTGAGGTTTGGCTCAGTAAATGCCGGCAATGCGAATTGTCCGGTTAAGGTCGCCGTAACCACGCGCGTCGTCGTCGCCCGCCGCACGCGGCGCCGCGTTCGATCTGGGCCGGAATTGTCTAGGCGTCGTGGCGGCTTGGCTCAGGCTTCTTCAGCCACGGCGCGGCTGCACTCGTCGCAGCGATAGATGATCAAGGCGGGCCGCGTTCCGACCTGCGGAAGCTTGCCGACGTAAGACATTTCTCGTTCGCAGTTCTCGCAGGCACGCTGCGGCAGGCTTTTGTTTTTCGGTGACCGGTTCATCGCAAAGCGATCTCTTCGAACGACGCAGATTGGGAGGGTAGAGGTTTAATGCAGGCGCTCGGCCCGCTTCTGCCGCTCGATGACTTCTGTCCTGTTCGGTGGGCGTCGCTCTCTAACACACCTGGCGCGCGGTGACACTGCCGTCGGCGAATAATCAAGCGCATGGTTTCGATATGCTGTCGGGCGCGGCTTGCTGATTTGCCGACACAACAATGCGCTATCTAAGCCCGGACAATTCTTCCGATTTAAATTAGCCGATGCTGCGATTATGATGCGGCCGCGATGAGGACGATCAAACCGCAGCAAAATCGGAGAATGTCATGAGGAGAATGTCATGAGACGTCTGCTGATCGCGTCTGTGTTGAGCGTTGTTGCTATCGCTGGTGTCATGGTTGGCGTCTTGGCCATGCCGGCCACCGCGCAGGCGCATTGGAGCCACACGCACCGGTTCTGGCATCACGCTCGGTATCGCGGCACGTCGTATTATCCATATTATGCCTTCTCCGATGAATGGCGATACTGGCCGATCTGCGTTTGGCGTCGCAGCTGGGATGCTTATTGGTATCGGGCCTGTTCCTGACCGTTTTTGCGCCGGACGCCTCTAATCGGCGGATCGAACGTTCACCCCGATCGACAATCCTGACGCGCTCAAAATCCGGCGACAGCTTCAAGCGTCTTACCGGACGCCTCCTGCATGCGGTGCCTGGCTTCGAGCATCTCATTGCTGTCGCGCAGCGGAGCGATCTCCTTGGCGAATTCCGGCCGTGACGCCAGTCGCTCTTTCCAGGCAAAGACGTGTGGATGCAGCCGCGCGAGCGGATAACCTGCAAGCGACAGCCGGTGGGCATAGATCAGCCAAGCGATGTCGAGGACGCTGAGCGTTTCACCCGTCAAATAGAGTTGCTGCGCTAGAATCTTGTCCATCGCTTCGAACTCGGCGCGGAATTTTCGCGCCGAGCGCCATACCGCGTCGTCGGGAAAACCCTCTTTCGCCGCGCGTTGCCAGAATTCGATCTGGGTCTGCTTGTCGCGATCGATCAGTCCCTGCACGGTGCCCGAGCCGTTTGCGGCATAACTCTGCAGCGCTTCGGCAGGCTTAGGCGGTCCCGGCGGAGCGAACACGAAACGGAAGCTCAGCGTTCGCAGATCGAGATGCAGATCGTCCTCGTGTCTGAGGAGGGCCGCGACATTGTTCTCGTGGCCGCGCGGAATGAGTCGCGGCTCGGGAAAGGTCTTTTCCAGATAGGTGATGATGTCGTTGCTCTCGATGTGCACGGCGCCGTCATGCACCAGGACCGGCACCAGTCCGCGCGGATTGACCCCGAGAAACCAGGGCCGGAAATTCTCGTTGCCGGGCAGATCGATATGGTGCGACTGCCAGGGAATGCCTTTGAGATTGAGGAACACCCGCAGTTTCTGCGAGCATGACGAGCCCATGAAGTGCAGGATGTGCACGCCTTTCCACGCCAGCACTTCGCGCGTCTTGATGTCGCCGTCGATGAGCTGAACCATCGCAACGCCTCATGCCGCCTTCAATAATGTTTGCACCTTCGGCCATGGATCCGGCGCAAGATTTTTGAACGGCGCCCAGTCGGCGTCCTGCATGCGGTCGAAGATCGCGGCCTTGACGGAAGGACGCTCCCGCACGCGGGCCCACCAGCCGGCGATCGCGGGTTCCATTTGCCAAATCGCGCCGAGCTTGAGGACTTCGAGACGCAGAATGTAGGGGATCACCGCACAATCGGCATTGGTGAAAGTGTCGCCGGCGAGGAAAGGTCCGCGCCGGAGGTCTTCCGCCATCCACGAAATCATCTTCTGATGCTGCCCGAGTGCGTCGATGACGAATTCCGAATCGAGGCCGTGTTCGATCACGCTGCGCTTGTACTCGGCGCGCCGCTTGAGCGGCGCCTTGTTGATCTCGGCGAGCCACTGCTCGCGTTGCATTTTGAGAAACCGGGGACGGAACGCCGTTGCGAAAGTGATGATGGTGCACGCGTTGTGCATGTATTCGTCGATCAGCTTGTTGTAGAGGCGTACGCGATGGCGCGGGACCGGCGTTTTCGGCATCAAGGGCGGATCGGGGAAGGCTTCGTCAATATAGTAGAGGATCAACGAGGATTCGGTGATGACGTTGCCGTCATGCACCAGCGTCGGCACGACACCGTTCGGATTGAGCTTCATATAGGCGGGGTCGTTCTGGTCGCCCTGCAGCGTCAGCAGATGCTCTTTGACCTCTTGGCCCTTTTCCTCGAGCGCGATACGCACTTTCTGGGCGCAGACCGAATTGATGTTATGATAGAGCTCCAGCACGTTTATTCCTCCTCGAATGCTACTTGTTAAACCGGCGTTTCATGCCGCCGAATATTTTATGCCGCCAGTCTCGCGCGGTCGTGCGGCTGGCCGAAATCGACGGGTGTCCCTTTGGGGATGATCCCGGTCGGGTTCACCTTGGCGATCGCATAGTAGTTGATGACATAGTAGCGCGCCTTCACCGTGTCGGCGACGCCGGGCACCTGATAGAGCTCGCGCATATAGTTCGACAGGTTCGGATAGTCGGCGATGCGCTGCCGGTTGCATTTGAACAGCGAGAAATAAGCAACGTCGAAACGCACCAGGGTCGGGAACAGCCGCCAGTCCGCTTCCGTGATCTCCCCGCCGGCCAGATAACGCTGGCGCGACAGCCGCGCCTCGAGCCAGTCGAGCGTCTCGAATAGCCCGTCATAGGCTTCCTCATAGGCGCTTTGCGTCTTGGCAAAGCCGGCGCGGTACACGCCGTTATTGACATTGTGATAGACGCGCTCGTTGACGGCGTCGATCTCGGCTCGCACGGCTTGCGGATAGAGGTCGGTGCGATCGCCGGTGATCGCGTCGAACTCGGTGTTGAACATGCGGATGATTTCGGATGACTCGTTGTTGACGATCCGCTTCGTCTTCTTGTCCCAGAGGGTGGGGACCGTGACCTTGCCGGTATAGGTCGGATTGCTCGCGACGTAGGCTTCGTACAAGTAGTGAAAGCCGTTGACCTCGTCGGGAATGCAATCCGGATATCGCGCGTCGCGTTCGAAGGTCCAGCCGTTCTGCTTGAGGCCTGGAATAGAGTAGGCCACCGAGATGAGTTCGGTGAGCTTCTTGATCGCGCGGTAGATCAGCGTGCGATGCGCCCACGGGCAGCCATGCGCGACATAAAGATGATAGCGGCCGGGTTCGGCTTTGAAGCCCGACGAGCCGTCCGCGGTGATGCGGCCGCGGAACACGCTGTCGGCGCGCTTGAACTGGCCGGATTGACTGGTTTCTTGCGGCAATTCGCCGTCGGTCCATTTGCCGTCGATCAGAACACCCATGTCAAACCACCCATGTCACCCATGATGCCGCGCTCCCGAAATGGCGCATGTCGAGCGCGCCGCTTGATTTTGTATCAATCGTTATATAACGTCAATGCGAAATTGCAGTGCGCCGCAGAGGAGCTTTCGCAACCAAACCATGCCGCGACCGAGGGAATTCGACGAAACGGCCGCGCTTGAAGCGGCCATTGAGTGCTTCTGGCGGCGCGGCTACGAGGCCACGTCGCTGCGCGATCTCACCGCATCCATGGGCTTGACGGCGCCAAGCCTCTACAACGCCTTCGGCGACAAGGAAGAACTGTTCGCGCGCGCCTTGGACCGCTATCTCGACCGCACGACGCGCGATCGGCTGCGCCGGCTCGAAGCCTCGCTTAAGCCCAAGGAGGCGCTGCACCGTTTCTTCGCCGAGATCGTCGAGCACTCCATCAAGGACCGGCAGCGCAAGGGCTGCTTTCTGGTGAACTCCGCGCTCGAGGTCGCGCCGCACCATGCCGAATGCCGTGCCGTGATTGCCGAGCAGTTCGGCGAGATCGAAGCATTCTTCAAGAGATGCATCCTCGCCGCTCAGGCCGATAAAACTGCTCCGTTCGATGTCGTCGCCGCGGACGTCGCGCGCATGTTGCTCGGGGTGTTGCTCGGCGTCCGCGTTTTGGCGCGAACCAAACCTGACCGCGACCTCCTTGAGGGTGTCGTGCGGCCGGCTCTTGCACTGCTCGACGAGCCTCGCCGCAAAGGGAGATGAAAGCAATGATTGATCTTTATTACTGGACGACGCCGAACGGTCACAAGATCACGATCTTTCTTGAAGAGACCGCGCTGCCGTATCGGGTCGTGCCGGTCAATATCGGCAAGGGCGAGCAGTTCAAGCCGGACTTCCTCGCGATCTCGCCCAACAATCGCATGCCGGCGATCGTCGATCACAATCCGAAAGACGGCCGCGATCCGATTTCGGTTTTCGAATCCGGCGCCATTCTGGTCTATCTCGCCGAGAAGACCGGTAAATACCTGCCGAACGGCTTCCGCGATCGCGTCGAAGTGATGGAATGGCTGTTCTGGCAGATGGCGGGGCTTGGGCCGATGGCTGGGCAGAACCATCACTTTGCGCATTATGCGCCTGAGAAGCTTCCCTATGCGATCGAACGCTACGCCAAGGAGACGAACCGGCTGTACGGCGTGCTCAACAAGGGGCTGTCGGATCGCGAATTCATCGCCGGCCGCTACTCGATCGCCGACATGGCCACCTATCCGTGGACCGTTCCTTATGAGCGGCAAGGCCAGAAGCTCGAAGACTTTCCGAATCTCAAGCGGTGGTTCGAAGCGATGCGCGAGCGTCCAGCGGTCAAGCGCGCCTATGCGCGTGCGAAAGAGATCAATACCGCGCCGACAGTCAGCGAGGAATCAAAGGCCATCCTGTTCGGCCAGACGGCCGCGGCGGTTGCCCGATAGCGCTGCTTAAGCGCCTACCATGAGGTCTGATCGGAAACTGAATACGCCAACCCAAGTGAGGTCATCATGTCTTTAAAGCAACAACTCGCCGAATATCGGGCCGGCTGGTTCGAGCGGGTGCCGGCGGAGCGGCAAGCGATCATGGAGCGGCATATCGCCGGATTGCGCGACGGGCTCGCGAAGAGCGCGCTGAAAACCGGCGACCGCGCGCCGGCCGTCGTGCTCGGCAATGCCAGGGGTGACACCGTCGATGTCGGCGCGTTGCTGAAGAACGGTCCCGTCATCGTCAGTTTCTATCGCGGCGGCTGGTGCCCTTATTGCAATTTTGAACTGCGGGCGTTCCAGCAGATCCTTCGGCAGATCGAAGCCGCGGGTGCGACGCTGGTCGCGATCAGCCCGGAAAAGCCGGACGATACGCTCTCGACCGCCGAGAAGAACGCGCTCAGTTTCGAAGTGCTGAGCGATGTCGGTCAAAAAGTCGGCCGCGCATTCGGATTGGTCTATGACTTCAGCGACGAGCTGAAATCCGCCTATAAGGAATTCGGCATAGACATTCCGGGCAAAAACGGTGCTGAGGATTGGGCTCTGCCGATTTCGGCTACCTATGTCGTCGACCGCGATGGCACGATCATTTATGCCTATACCGACGCGGATTATCGTGATCGTGCCGAGCCGGCCGATGTTCTGGAGGTATTGAAGAAAACGGCAGCCGCAGCCTAGCGCGCCTGCGGTCTCTTCAATTACAACGCCAAGCGACTACAACGCCAAACCCTTCGCTTTGTAGATCGCGATTGCCTGTGGCGCGGCGAGAAATTCAATAAACGCGCGGCCGGCCGACGGTTCCTTCGCGTACGCCGGAATGCCGGCCGAATAGACGGTGAACCGCTGCAGTGCCGGCGGCAATAGCCCGATCACTTCGACATCGGGATTCGACATCAGCTCGGACACCTGTTGCAGCCCGATCTCGGCTTCGCCGCTCGACACCAGGACGCTGACGCGCCCGTTGGGTCCCCCGGCTGCGAACTTCGTCTTCGGCGCCACGTCCGCAGCGATTCCCAACGTGTCGAGCAATTTCAAGATCGGCGCGACGGTGATGCCGCCGCCGGTCGGTGACGTGTAGCCGATGGATTTTGCGTTGAGTAAAGCCTGCTTGAGCGCTTCGGGCGTGGAGACATCGGGCTTGGGCGC
>DATHPQ010000036.1:0-14258 GCA_035483735.1 Xanthobacteraceae bacterium
TCCTCGTTCTGCGCGTCGAAGCCGAAGGTCTCCGACTTGTTCTCGAGGATCTTGTTGACGACGATCGAGCCCTCGACACCGGCATTCTCGGCGATCTGGCGCACCGGCGCTTCGATGGCCTTGAGCACGATATTGATGCCGGTCTGGACGTCCGGATTGCTGTTGGACAGCTTGCCGACCGCCTTCTTGGCGCGCAGCAGCGCAACGCCGCCGCCCGGCACGATGCCTTCTTCAACCGCGGCGCGGGTGGCGTTGAGCGCGTCTTCGACGCGATCCTTCTTCTCCTTCACTTCGACTTCGGTCGCGCCGCCGACGCGGATCACAGCGACCCCGCCCGCGAGCTTGGCGAGACGCTCTTGCAGCTTCTCGCGGTCGTAGTCGGAGGTGGTCTCTTCGATCTGCGCTTTGATCTGATTGACGCGGGCCTCGATGTCCTTCTTCTTGCCGGCGCCGTCGACGATCGTGGTCTTTTCCTTCTCGATCACGACCTTCTTGGCGCGGCCGAGCATCGCCGGCGTCACGGTTTCGAGCTTGATGCCGAGGTCTTCGGCAATGAGCTGGCCGCCGCTGAGAATGGCGATGTCTTCCAGCATCGCCTTGCGGCGATCGCCGAAGCCCGGCGCCTTCACGGCCGCGACCTTGAGGCCGCCGCGGAGCTTATTGACGACGAGCGTGGCCAGCGCCTCGCCCTCGATGTCCTCGGCGATGATCAGGAGCGGCTTGCCCGACTGCACCACCGCCTCGAGCACCGGCAGCATGGCTTGCAGCTGCGACAGCTTCTTTTCGTGCAGGAGGATATAGACATCCTCGAGCTCGGCGATCATCTTTTCGGCATTGGTGATGAAATAGGGCGACAGATAGCCGCGGTCGAACTGCATGCCTTCGACGATCTCGACTTCGGTGTCGAGCGCCTTGGCTTCCTCGACCGTGATGACGCCTTCGTTGCCGACCTTCTGCATCGCGTTGGCGATCATCTTGCCGACGGCCGAATCGCCGTTCGAGGAGATGGTGCCAACCTGGGCGACTTCCGACGATGAGCCCACTTTCTTGGCGCGCTTCTTGATATCTTCGATCACGGCGGCGACCGCGAGGTCGATGCCGCGCTTGAGATCCATCGGGTTCATGCCGGCGGCAACCGCCTTGGCGCCTTCCTTGACGATGGCGGCCGCAAGCACGGTCGCCGTCGTAGTGCCGTCACCGGCGACGTCATTGGTCTTCGAGGCGACCTCGCGGACCATCTGCGCGCCCATATTCTCGAACTTGTCTTCGAGTTCGATCTCCTTGGCGACGGTGACGCCGTCCTTGGTGATGCGCGGAGCGCCGAAGCTCTTGTCGATGATGACGTTACGGCCCTTCGGGCCGAGCGTTACTTTCACCGCATTGGCCAGCGTCTCGACACCGCGCAGCATGCGGTCGCGAGCGTCGCCGGAAAATTTTACGTCTTTCGCAGCCATGTCATTACTCTCCTGGGGATTCTGTTTTTTGCGCCGTCATCCTGATGTGCCAGCGAAGCAGGCCTCGAAGGGTGAGCGGCTGGTGTCGTAGTTTCAGGCGATCACACCCATGATGTCGGACTCCTTCATGATCAGGAGTTCGTCACCGTCAAGCTTCACCTCGGTGCCCGACCACTTGCCGAACAGCACGCGGTCGCCGGCCTTGACGTCGATCGCGATCAGCTTGCCGTTCTCGTCACGGCCGCCGGGGCCCACCGCGACGACTTCGCCCTCTTGCGGCTTCTCTTTGGCGGTATCGGGAATGATGATGCCGCCCTTGGACTTCTCCTCGGCGTCGATGCGCTTGACGACGACGCGGTCATGCAGCGGCCGGAACTTCAGTTTCGCCATGATTACCCTCTTTGCCGCTCCCGACGTTGCGTATGGCGGCTTTGGCGTTGCAGAAAATCTGTTGTTTCGCAGTGGCTTAGCACTCAATAAAGCTGAGTGCTAGGCAAGCGTTGCGGAAATAAGGTGTCAGCTAAGCGGAGTCAAGTCGGCTCGCGGCAGCGCGCTTTCATTTGGCTGAGGTACGAGCGTGGCGCACTGCTCACGGATGCCAGTGGCTTGGCCGCAGCAAACGTCTATTCTAGGCAGGCGAGGCCGATCGTCCGACCGAAGCTTTGAAATGGGGAAATACCGCTGATGCGTGCGCTCAGCCTCGATGAGGCCAATACGATTATCGCTGCGACCTTCGCCGCGGCCAAAAAGCATAAATGCCGTCCGATGACCGCCATCGTCCTCGATGCCGGCGGCCGGGTGAAGGCGTTTCAGAAGCAGGACAATGCCTCGATGCTCCGCTTCGAGGTCTGCTACGGCAAAGCCTATGCCTCGCTGGCGCTCGGGCGGCCGTCAAAGCTCGTGCTGCAGAAGGCGAACGAAAAGCCGTTGTTCATGCAATCGATCGAAAACCTCGCCGATTATCCTTTGTTCCTGGAAGGCGGCGGACAGCTGATCCGCGCCAAGGACGGCGAGGTGATCGCCGCGATCGGCGTCACCGGCGACGCCAACGAGATGGACGATATCTGCGCCATCGCCGGCATCCATGCCGCGGGGCTGCGCGCCGACAGCGATTTCTTCGACGATCCGGAGGCGATGCGGCTCTTGAGCATCCACAAATCGGCGCCGCTCGTTGATCCGCGGTCGAAGGCTGCCGGCAAGCCTGCCGCAAGCAAGGCTGCTGCAAATAAGCCTGCCGCAAGCAAGGCGCAATCTCGCGCGCGGCGGAATGGTTCCGGCCGCCGTAACGGCGGCATAACCGCCAAAAGCGAGCCGTAATCTTTGAGGACTGTTTGAGCCGGTGGTACGGTTTGAAACAAAGTCTAAAGATCGAAAGGCTAGATTTCGCGCCGGATTCGGTTCCGGCGCGGCCTCGCGCCAATATGCGGCCAGGCGCTGTCTCGGTTTGCCCGGTCAAAGCAGGTTTTGGGGGAGACCCTTCATGAGCGCATTGTCCCTGCGTTTGGCGCTGAGTGTCGCGGCTTTGTCGGCGTTCGCGCTCTCGGCCTGCACCACCAATACGGCGCCGCCCCCGGACACTTCGGCGGCGCCGATGGGCCAGCCGGCGATCGCCTCGCAATATCGGCCGGAAGAGGTTGTCGGCCGCTGGGGTTATGGCGCCTTCCACAAGGATGAAGATCTGGCGCGGACCGCGGCGGCCGCGCGCGGCCAATGCGGCCAGCCGGTCGAGATCACCCGCGGCCCCAATGGCGGCGTGATGATGTATCTCGCCGACAGCGCGCAATTACAGGAATTGCAGCTCAAGGGCTCGGCCAGCGGCAAGAACTATATCGGTCCGCCCGGCGACGCCGGCGGCGCGCAGGACCGTGAGATCGTGTCGTTCGACGGCCGCACCATGGTGCTGAAGTGGATGGACCCCGAAGTCGGCGGCCGCTATGGCACCGGCGTCTACGTGCGCTGCGCGCCCGAAGGTGTTGCCCGCGCCGGCGGCAAGCCACGCCCGCCCGCCGCGCCACCACCGCCGCGGCCGCAATAACGCTAGCCTGACCGTGTAAACTAGGTATCGAAGATCGCGTCGATATCGAGCTGCGAGACATGACCGGTGTCATGTTCGAGCCGCGGGCCGTGCAGATATTGCGCGCCGTCGCCTGACGTCAGCGTCGACATGGTCTTGATCTCGTCGAGCACGCTGGTGATGTGATCCTCGATGAATTTCAGCGTCGTCATCACTTTGTCGACGCGCTGGCCGTTGAGATCCTGGAAATTGCAGGCTTCGAAAATGCGGATGACGAGATCCTGGATGTCCTGCGCCAGCCCCTGTTCAATCTTGCCTTTCAGCGCGGCGGAAAGATTATTCGCGTGCTGATCGATCTCTTCGGCGGCGGCGAGGATCTTCTGTGTGGCCTGTTCGGTTCCGTCGGTGACAGCGAGAAGCTCGTTGGCGATGCGGGTCAGCGGCACCGCATCGATGTCGTCGCCATTGCCGGCGTCGCCGCCGGCGAGCCGATCGGCGATGAGATGAAGCTCGCTGGTCAGCCGTCCGGTCGCTGTGCCGGCAAGGCTAGGGCTCATATCCGGCCGTGACGCGGGCGACGCGGGCGCGGCAAAGGCCGAGCGCAGTGCGGCAAGTTCCTGCAAGATCTGCGCCTGCATGGTCTCGGCATGGCGAAGCGAAGCTTCCGCGCCGTCATCGGCAAGCCGGGCGCTCGGCGTCTCTTCGATCCGGAAGACTTTGCGCGGCGCGCCCATCGCTTTACCAACTACGCGTTGCAATCAATCGCTTGCCGTTCGAGCTTAGGATTTGCCGGCTTAATACCGCGTTCACGCGCCGTCGCGGCAGGTGAGGGAAGCAGCCGCCGTCGCGCAACGGTTGATTAACCAAACAGCGGCGGCGTTCACCAAAAATCAACTGTAACTTGATGAACGATGTGCAAATAAATCACTGCGGCAATTTATTAACCTAAAGGTCGAGTTTTCAGCCTGTACTTGTCCCGTGAGCACGCGCGCTGCGGCGCAGCCGAATTCGCCTCAAGCGCGCGATCCGCTCGATGTGTAACTGAGTAACGGGTCAAGCAATGCGGCGTATCTGCATGTCCGCGCTCGCGCTGAGCGCACTGTCCGGCTCGGCTTATGCCGATTCCATTCAGAATATTTTCTCGCCCTATGCGCCCGGCGAGCCGACTTACGCCGGGCAACAGCAGGCGCCGCAGGCCGCGCCCGCACCGGTTCCTGGCCAAGTCCCCGGTCAAGCCATGAACGTCTATGTGCCGCAACGGGGCCTGTTCACCCCAGCCCAGCCGGCGCCGGCAGGCTACGCCCCGCCGCCGCCGCCGCAGTCGAACGGCGGCGGTCTCTTTGGCGCGCTGTTCGGGCATCCGGCGGCGCAGCCGAGCACGTATCAGCCGGCGGCGCCAGACTATCAGACGGATCCGCAAGCCGGCGGGCAGCAAGGTTTCGCGCCGTCAGGCCAAGGCGACATGGCGAACTACCAGATCGATCCGAGATACGATCGCCAGACCGTCGACTATCGCGGCGACGAACAGGCCGGCACCATCGTCATCGATACGCCGAACAAATTTCTTTATCTGGTCGAGGACGGCGGCAAGGCGATGCGCTACGGCATCGGCGTCGGCCGGCCGGGCTTCACCTGGGCCGGCGTCAAGACCATCACCGCCAAGAAGGAATGGCCGGATTGGCGGCCGCCCGCCGACATGCTGCAGCGGCGGCCCGATCTGCCGCGCTACATGCCCGGCGGCGAGGATAATCCGCTCGGCGCGCGCGCGATGTATCTCGGCTCGACGCTCTACCGCATCCACGGCTCCAACGAGCCCTGGACCATCGGCACCAATGTGTCGTCGGGCTGCATCCGCATGCGCAATCAGGACGTCGAAGATCTCTACGACCGCGTGAAGGTCGGCACCAAAGTGGTGGTGATCTAGGGCGTGCACTCGTAAATCGATCGCAACAGGCCGCAGGCGGTCTAGGTTATCTCCCGCGCCGCGCGCGTCAGATCCTGCTTGAGCAGATAGAATGACGCGGCGAGGAACAGCACGTCCTTCATCAGGAAACCGAGTGGCAAGGTCATGATCGGAAATCCACCGGCTTCGTGGGCCCAGCCATCGGGGAGGAAGGGAATAATGCTGGTGGTGCCGATGAAGGTAGCGATCGACCCAAGCGCGCCCAAGATGCCAAGCCTCGGGCTCCAATAGCCAAGGAAAATGAGCGAGCCGAAGATCGTTTCGGTGGTGGCGAGGAAGTAGCCCGCGCCCCGGACGCCGAAGGCTGGGAGCAACCAGAAGACGACGGGGCTATGGCTGATCAAGGGGACGAGCATCTCGACGGTGTACTGGCTCCATTTTTGGATGCTGAAGGCGAAGAACGTAAAAACCATCGCACCGCGAATTAAATAATTGTCGAGACCGCTCCGGAACGGGATGGTCCGCGAGACATAAAGAATAAGCTGGTTTACTTGATTCATGATGTCGTTCCCTCTCATTCCTGTTTCCACCGTCACTGGATGATGAGCTAGTCTGGAAGCGGCTTACCAATTTTGGGCCTTTCAGCTGTGACCATGCGCACTCGCCGGGCTGCTCACCTAAAGAGCCTTATTGCAGCCGTGGAACTGATTGCCCCGTTTGTCGATTAGTTGTTCCATGTCCGAATAACTGCGTTTCGTCGCACAGCGATATTTTGCAGCAGAGTTTCTGAAGGAGCTAGTCATGAGTCACTTTGACGCTTATCGCGACAGCTTTCCCAACGCTCGCCTGACCCGCTCAAAAACCGGTGTGCTGGAAGTGGCGCTTCACACAAATGGCGGCACTCTGGCCTTCAACGGATATACCCACGAACAGTTCGTCGACCTCTTTCACGCCGTCGGTTCCGACCGCGATAATCGCGTTGTCATCCTGACCGGCAGCGGCGACGCCTTTATGGAGACAATCAGTCCTGAAGGTTTCGACTTTTCCACCCCGCAAGGCTACGACAAAATTTATCGCGAGGGCAGAAAAGTCCTCATGAACATTCTCGATATCGAAGTTCCGCTGATCGCCGCA
This sequence comes from Xanthobacteraceae bacterium, assembly GCA_035483735.1. Lineage (GTDB taxonomy): Bacteria > Pseudomonadota > Alphaproteobacteria > Rhizobiales > Xanthobacteraceae > BOG-931. Next base: position 6,506 of record DATHPQ010000036.1, read on the forward strand.
GTGAACGGCCCTGTGCGGCTGCACTCCGAGTACATCTTGCTTGCCGACATTGTGCTGGCGACGCCTTCAACCGTTTTTCAGGACAAACCCCATTTCGAATTAGGCGTCGCGTCCGGTGATGGCGTCCATTTGTTGTGGCAGGAAGCCATCGGCAGCATACGCGGCCGCTATTTTATCCTGACCCGCCAGGAGCTCGATGCCCAGACGGCGAAGGACTGGGGCGCGGTCAACGAAATTGTTCCGGCGGACAAGCTGCTGGTCCGCGCCCGCGAGATCGCGGAAGGGCTTGCCAAGCTGCCATCGCTCACCACGAAGTATACGCGCATCGCGATGAGTCAGAAGCTGCGCCGCATCATCGATGAAGGCGTCACACTCGGCCTCGCGTTGGAGGGGATCAGCGCGGCCGACGCCGCGCGAGCAAAGTGAGCGGGCGAGGGGATCACGCCAGCACGTAACCGCGCGCGGCAAGCGCGCGCACAAAATCCTGGCTCAGGAGATAGGCGTATTCGCATTCGCGCAGCGTCGTCAGCGGATCGAGCCGCCGTAATTCGTCGTCGACCTTGCCCGGATGACACATGACGAGGCCGCCATCCGGGAGGCCGTCGAGAAATCCCGGAAACAGTTTGTCGAATTCGGCGCCCGGCGCGAACGAATAGGTGCCGGCGAAAGCCGGATTGGTGCGCACGCCTTGTGCTTTGGCGAGGCGGCGAAAGCGCCGGCTCAAGGCGTCGAGAATATAACCTTTCGGATCGGACAGGCTCTTGGGCGCCGTTTGGGCACGGCCGCATTGGCGCACCCACGCCTGCGGCGCCGCGGTTTTGACGGCGCGCAACAGCGCTTGGCCGATTTGCGGAAACACATGAATGTGCTGATGGCCGTCGACATAATCCGGCGCACGGCCGAAGGCGTCTTCGAACGCCGCGAACTGGCGCAGAATTTCGGCCTCGAGCAAAGCGGGATTTTGCCAATGCGCGAGCGCGCGTCCCGCCATTGCCGCCAGCATCGGAAACGCGCCGTCGCGCAGCGGCGCAAAATTTGTCGTCAGAGGCTTGAACGGACCCGTCAGCGTCACGTGCAAACCGATCGCGGCGCGGGAGCCGGCAGCGTCGCGGAGCGCATCGGCCTCGCTCTGCGAAAAGCTCGGCGTTAAGGTCATGACCGAGGTGGCGCTCAAACGATTTCGCGCAATGAGATCGCGGATCGCCGCGCTCACTGCGGGCGAAATGCCGTAGTCGTCGGCAACAAGCCAGACACGCCGCGGTTGCTGTTCACTCATTCGGCCGCGGTGCGTGCGCCGGGCACTGCCGCCCGCGCGCCTGACTGCGCATCGGGTTGCATATCGGATTGCATACTGGATTGCGTTTCTTGGGCCGGCTTCACGTCATGCTCGGCGACGAAATAGGCCGGCCGGCCTTTGATCTCTTCGAGGATCTTGCCGATATATTCGCCGACCACGCCGATCATGATGAGCTGCACGCCGCCGAGCACCATGACGCCGACGAACAAGGACGGATAGCCGGGCACTTGGGTGCCGTAGACCAGCGTCTCGTAGACGATCTCAAGGCCATACATGAAGGCGATCGCCGCGAGCGCCATGCCGAGCACGGTGGCGAGCCGCAGCGGCGCCACCGAGAAGCCGGTCACGCCGTCGATCGACAGTCCGATCAGCCGGCGCAGATTCCATGTGCTTGAGCCATCGGCGCGCGGCTCGGGCTCATAGTCGACGCGCATCTGGCGAAAGCCGATCCAGCTCGACAAGCCTTTGAAGAAACGGTTGCGTTCCGGCAGTTGCCGCAGCGCGTTCGCCGCCCGCGGCGACAACAGACGGAAGTCGCCGGCGTCTTCCGGGATTTTCGGCTTCGCGCCCCAATTGATCAGCGTGTAGAACGCCTTCACCGAAATACGGCGCAGCAAGGACTCGCCGGCGCGGTGCGCCTTCGCCGTATAGACGACGTCGCAATCCTCATCGAGCCAATGTCCGACCAGCGTTTCAATCATGTCCGGCGGATGCTGACCGTCGCCGTCGATGAACAGCACCGCGCCGCGGCGCGCATATTCGAGGCCGGCGACGAGCGCCGCCTCCTTGCCGAAATTGCGCGACAGCGAAACCACCTGAACGTCGGCGCCGGTGGCCGGCAGATCGCGGGCGATGGCAAGCGTGCCGTCGCGGCTGCCGTCGTCGACATAGACCAACTCACAGGCAAGCGCGCGCTTGGCCTTCAGCTGCTGCGCCACCTCGATCAGCCGCGCATGCAAACGTTCGAGCGAAGCCGCTTCGTTATAGAGCGGCACCACCATCGTGAGGCCTTGTGCCGCGCTGGTCGGCGCCATCTTGGTATCGGCAGCACTCATACATTAAATCCCTACGCGGTCAGTCTATAGCGGAATCGGTCGCTTCTGTCGCGCGCGGCACGCCGCGACCAGGGCCTTTAGCGAACGAAGTAAATCCCAATCGCGAAGGCCGCAACCCGGGCCAATTTGCTGCGGAAGCCGGCCGACGCCGGACCGTGTTGCTCGAATATGGCCGGATGCCCGTGTCGGCAAGGCATTCCTGGTCGGTTTCGCGGCCTGGCGTACATTGCCGAACATGCTATGCGGATGATCGCGATGACAGAGGCATCACCCCCCAATTCCGCCGACCGGCGAGGCGCTCCGCGCCGCCGCGCGCTGTCGCAGAAGGCCTTCGTCTTCGCGATCATCGGTGTCCTCAACACCGCCGTCGACTATGCCGTCTTCCTCGCCGCGCGCGCGGCCTTCATGCATTCGCCGCAGGCGCTGGCAGCGTTCGCCTGGCTGGCCGGCGTGTGCCGCTGTGGTGCGCCCGAAACCGTCTTGTTGATCGCCGCCAATGTGACCTCCTGGATCGTCGCGGTGAGCGGCTCCTATGTCCTGAATTCCTCGATCACCTTTGCCGCCGAGTCCGGACGCCAATTGCGCTGGCGCGATTACGCGGCCTTCGTCGTCTCCGGCATCGCCGGATTGATCGCCAATACCGCAACCTTGATCGTGGCGGCACAGGTTCTGCTGCTGCCGGTATGGCTGGCCAAGGCGCTCGCGGTGCTGGCGAGCTTCGTGGTCAATTTCACGCTGTCGCATTTCGTGGTGTTCCGCCCGCGCCGGGCGAACGGCGGGGATAAGGGCGCCTGAAACCCAGGCGAGGGGGCGATAACGGCAGCGCGGGACGAATGAACCTTTGATGACGTTGGCGCGTTATGGATCCGACACTCAATCGCATCCGCCCCGAGGTCTCACATGGCACAGTCCCGTACCACCACCACCGATTTCACCAGAGCCTTCGGTGACGCCAAGAAACAGGCCGGCGGCGTCGCCGGTGACGCCGCCGACGCGGCGTCCGATCTTTACGATCAGGCCCGCGACAGCGCGTCCGATCTCGCCGACAGCGCGCAACGCGCGGCGCGGCAAACCGCAGGCTCCTTCGAGCGCGCGCTGCGTAATACGATCGAGAACCAGCCCTATACGGCGGTCGCAATCGCACTTGGCCTCGGCTGGCTATTAGGGAGAATGCACCGGCCGCTGTAACGGTTGACGGCGTGGCGAGAAGCGCGGTTACAGGACAATCGAGCTAGCCGCGCCGATTGCTTCGCCCAGATTCATTTGATCGTCAGCCCCAGCGCCTTGACCATGTCGCCCCATTTCTTCACTTCGGCCGCGAACATGGCGTCGCCCTGCGCCTGATTGCCGGTGATCGGATCGAAGCCCATATCGGTGAGCTTCTTCTGCACGTCAGGCGTCTGGATGATGTCGTTGATCGTTGCATTGAGCGTGGCGAGAAGCTGGGGATCGGTCTTGGCCGGTGCGAAGAAGCCGACCCAGGACGCGGCGGTGAATCCGGGAAAGCCGAGTTCGGCATAGGTCGGCACGTTCGGCGCAACCGCGGCGCGCTTGTCGGCGGCGATGGCGAGACCTTTCAGCTTGCCGCCGGCGATCTGGGCCGCCGCGCCGCCGCCGAGCGTGGTTGCCATCAAGTCGACCTGGTTGCCGATCGTGGCGCTGATGGCCGGCGCGCCGCCTTGAAACGGGATTTGTTGCGCCGGCACTTTGGCGAGAAATTTGAAGAAATATTCCGCCTCGATATGCGAGCCGGTGCCGACGCCGGGCACCGCGAAATTGATGGTCTTGCCGTCGGCGGATTTCATCAATTCGGTAAGGCTGCCGGCGGGATTGCTCGGTCCGGTCACCAGGGCTTCCGGGCTCGATGCGGCAATCGCGATGGTCTTGAAGTCGCTCGCCGAATAATCCTTGTTGGCGAACAGCGTTTCGTTGATGGCAATCGCGGTCGTTGTGGCCAGCAGCGTCGCGCCGTCCGGCGCCGAGCGTGCGACAAAAGAAGCCGCGATATTGCCGCCGGCGCCGCCGCGGTTCTCGACCACAACAGTCTGGTGCAGGCGTTCGCCGAGGCCCTGGCCGATCAAGCGCGCCAGCGTGTCGGCGATGCCGCCGGGCGCAAAGGCCACGATCAGCGTGATCTTGCCCGGGAGCCCGGTCTGCGCCCGCGCCGGCCCGAAGGCGAGGACGAGGATTGCAACGGCGATGGCGCGAAGCGCGATCTTTGCGGCTGTCATTGCGGTGGTCATTGCCGTTCTGCGGAAATGCGATAGCGGGAGTGCGGCGTGCGGTATGCGAATTGCATGCAATTTCTCGCCCAAGACGTGATTGGTCAAAAGGTCGCAGTGGAGGACTGTTGCTGAAGACGACTGTTGCTGAAGATGCGTGTCGCTCAAGATGCGACAGATGTGCGTTATTGCGAGCGTTATCAGGAGTGCACCACGATGTTGCTACGCCGTCAATTCCTGCAACTGGCAGCTGGCGCTGCGGTTACGCCCGTGCTGCCGAAGATCGCAGCTGCGGGTGACGAAGATTATCCGAGCCGGCCGGTGCGTCTTGTCGTCGGCTATGCGCCCGGCGGGGTGAGCGACATTCTGGGGCGGCTGATCGGACAGAAATTATCCGAGCGATTAGATCAGCCTTTTGTGGTCGAGAATCGCCCCGGCGCCGGCGGCAATGTCGGCGCCGACGAAGTGGTGCATTCGCCGCCTGACGGTTACACGCTGCTGCTCGCCGGCATGGCGAACGCGATCAATGTCTCGCTTTACCCCGAGCTCGATTTCAACTTCGCTCACGACATGGCGCCGGTTGCGATCTTCAGCCGCAGCCCGATGGTGATGGAAGTGAGCCCGTCGTTTGCGGCGAAAACCGTTCCCGAATTCATTGCCTATGCCAAAGCCAATCCTGGCGCGATCAATATGGGCACCGCTGGCACCGGCGGCTCGACACATGTCGCGGGCGAACTGTTTCAGATGCTGACCGGGACCAAATTCACCCACGTTCCCTATCGCGGCTCGCCGCCTTCCATCGCCGATCTGATGGGCGGACAGATCCAAGTCATGTTCGACAATCTGACGGCATCGCTGCCGCTTATTCGCGCCGGCAAGCTCACCCCGCTCGCGGTGAGCACGCGCACGGCGGCGCTGCCGGACCTGCCTTTGATCGGCGATTTCGTGCCGGGCTATGAGGCCTATTCCTGGAACGGCATTACCGCGCCGCATGATTGTCCGCCGGGGATCGTGACCAAGCTCAATGCTGCGGTGAACGCCATCGTGGCGGAGCCGGCCTTCAAGGCGCAGCTCGCCGACGTCGCCAACACGCCGATGTCGGAAACGCCCGAAGGATTCGGCAAGCTGATTACCGAGGAAAGCGAGAAGTGGGCAAAGGTGGTGCAGTTCGCGGCGATCACGCCGTGATCGGCGCATGCCCAGGGCGCAATCTGATGCTGAGCCTTGGCGCAGTGACTCAATCTTAACTTAGAGCGAGGCGACGAGCAGACGTAACAGGGTTGAGGGGCTATCCTTTGGCCCATGTCCGAACCTGAGAAGAGCCTACGTCGGGAGCTCCTGCAAGCGCGCACAAAGATGTTGCGGCAAATCGAAATTTGCGCAAACAACCCGGTGTCAAATTTTTGGACTGCGCAAGCTGGCGAAGCGCCGGCCCCAACGCCGGTCGCCGACCTCGAAGCAACGCTCAAGGAGATCGACGACGCGATTGCTAATCTGGGCGATGATGACGCTCTGCCAGGCGTGTGACGAAATTTGGGTTTGAGGGCTCCGCCATGCCCGCAACAAGCGCGGGCAAGACGACTGAATCAAACCTCGTCACGGCTTCAATGCCGCGCGCCGGACGCGGCGACCCCCAGCTGGTCTTGCTGGCGGAATTCCGCGTCGTAATTCATGATCTCGCGCATCAGCTGCTCGATCATTTGCTGGCGGCCGGCGTCGTCCATGCTGCACGTCATCTCGGCCACGACTTTGGCAAGCGCGATGACAATCTCATCGCTGTCGATGGCGTGAGGCTCGTCCTCCGACACGGGATAGTCCGCAAAGAAACTGTCGATTGTCTCGACAACCAAACAATGCAGGCAGGGCCGTTCGTCGTCGTCTTTGGGGTCGTCGGTAATGGCGGTTCTCCGCGTCAGCAAGTAGGGTTCCATATCATATAGGCATTTGGGCCGGGCAATGCAGGGCCCTTTATTTCGAGCGCCCCAGCCGCGTCAGTCCAGTTCCGCCGCGAGTTTCGCGTAAAGTGGATTGTCCCGGTCATAGACATAGTCGAGCGCCACGATCGAGACCGCCTCGGCACCATGCTCGCGCAAAAAGGTCGCGAGCGCATGCACCTTGCCGGGTGGGCAGTGCAGGGTGAGCATGCCGGAGGAGGTCGGGCCGCCGAACGGCGAGACCACGCCGAATTTGTCGCGCGCAGCCGTGAGTAGCGCGTCGTTCATGCCGGCAAAACGGGTGCGCACTTCGCGAAACGCTTCGGCGCGCCGTTGCGCGGCGATGCGGTCGAACAGAAGCCGCACGGTCGCCCGCTTGCCCTCGTCCCAAGCCGCGGCGCGCGCGGCAACAAGATTGGCCTGCGAGCGCAGGATGGTGCCGTCATCGAGCACTTTGAGGCCGTTGGCGGCCAGCGTCGCGCCGGTCGTCGTGATGTCGACGATCATTTCGGCGGTGCCGGCCGCGGGCGCGCCTTCGGTGGCGCCGGCGCTCTCGACGATGCGGTAATCGACGATGCCGTGCTCGGCGAAAAACCCGCGCGTGAGATTGGCGTATTTGGTGGCGAGCCGCATCTTGCGATTATTGCGGTGGCGGAACGCGGTCGCGACGTCGTCGAGATCGGCCATGCTGCGCACGTCGATCCACGCCTGCGGCACCGCCACCACCACGTCGGCGTGGCCGAAGCCGAGCTTCTCGACCATCACGACACGTTTTGCTGCGTCCGGGATCATCTCGCGTACGAGATCTTCGCCGGTGATGCCGAGGTGGGCGGCGCCTGCCGCGAGCTGGCTCGTGATTTCCGCGGCGGAGAGATAGGCGATCTCGACGTTGTCGATTTCCGCGATCGTGCCGCGGTAGTCGCGCGCGCCACGCGGTTGCAGCAGGGTCAAACCCGCGCGCGCAAAGAAGCCTTGAGCGTTTTCCTGCAGCCGCCCTTTCGACGGCACCGCGACGACGAGCGCGCTCATGGTGCGCCCCCGATCGCCGCGAGCCGCTCGACCCACACGGCAAATCCCACCGCCGGGATCGGCTCGCGCGCGCCGAGCCGGGTCAAGAGCCCGTCGTAGCGGCCGCCCGCGACCAGCTGGCCGCTCGCGCGCCCGGCCGGGTCGTGCAGCTCGAACACCATGCCGGTGTAGTAATCGAGGCCGCGCCCGAACGCGGTCGAGAAACGGATGCCGGAA
>DATHPQ010000037.1:0-16271 GCA_035483735.1 Xanthobacteraceae bacterium
GTACGGACGGGATAACCGCTGAAGGCATCTAAGCGGGAAACCCACCTCAAAACGAGTTCTCCCTTGAGAGCCGTGGTAGACCACCACGTTGATAGGCCGGGTGTGTAAGCGCGGCAACGCGTTCAGCTTACCGGTACTAATAGCTCGATTGGCTTGATCGTTCTCATTTATCAATGCTCATTCATGAGCGTCATTGCGTGCGCGCCTTTGCGCGTGCGCCGATGGCAATACAGAAATCCAGTTTGCTTCAATTTCCGTTCTTTGCCGACCTGGTGGTCATAGCGAGGAGCCTCTACCCGATCCCATCCCGAACTCGGCCGTCAAAGTCCTCTGCGCCGATGGTACTAAGTCTCAAGGCTTGGAAGAGTAGGTCGCTGCCAGGTCTGCTAAGAACGGAACATCCTCTTCGACGATATTCAGAGCAAAAGCCCCGCGGGAAACCGCGGGGCTTTTTGTTTATATTGGTCTCCCCTTCCATCATGCCGCGTTTGTCGCGGTATCCACGTCTTCGCTCCCGAGAAGCTTGGAAGACGTGGATGGCCCGGTACAAGTCCGGCCATGATGCATCGTAGCGGTGATTGCGATGAATTCAGCGAATTCAGCATCAGATATTGCTTACGCGGCGACCGACGACGGCGTTCGCCTTCCGGTCATCGACATCACGCAGCCTGCTTTTGCTCTGCCCGATGACCCGGCCTCCATCGCCGCACTGGACGCCGCGTATCGCGCGTCCGAGCTGCGCTATGCGCTGATCCCGCGCTTTGTCATGAATTTCATGATGCGGGCAGCGGCGCGGCGGTCGCGGCTTCTCGCCGACGTCCTCGATCCGGACACGAGCTTCCTCGCCGGCCTCACCACCTACATCATGAAGCTCAGCGCCGAGACTTTGCCGCCGCCCTTCGACAGCGACACCGACCGCCAGCTCGTCAGCTCGCCGCAGTTGACCGCGATGCGCTTGCGGTTGCAGCAGACCGTCAAGCTCCTTGCCGGAGCACTCGATCCGCTTCTCCTTGCCGATCCCGCGGCGCCGCTCTTTCTGATCAATATCGGCGGCGGGCCGGCGATCGACAGTATCGATGCGCTGATCCTGCTTCGCCGCGCGCAGGGCGACCTGTTGCGGCGGCCGATCTCGATCCAGGTTCTGGATATCGATGCCGCCGGTCCGCATTTTGGCGCCGCGGCGCTCGCGGCTTTGTCGGCGGCGGGGCAGCCGCTCGCCGGGCTCGACGTCGCCTTCACGCATCAGTTCTTCGATTGGAACGCGCCGGCACCGCTCGCCGATATCCTCGGCCGTGCGGCGGCCCAAAGCGCGATCATCGCGGCGTCCTCCGAGGGCGCCTTGTTCGAATACGGCAGCGACGATGCCATCGTCGCCAATCTCAAGGCGCTGCATGACGGCGGCGCCAAAGCGGTGGCCGGCTCCGTCACCAACGCCGATCCGGTGCGCCGGCGCTCCGTCATCGGTAGCCGCTTCAAGCTTCTGCCGCGCGGGCTTGACGGCTTCCGGCCGCTCGCCGAGCGCGGTGGCTTTTGCATCGCCCGCAGCGAGCCGACGCCGCTCGGCGACCAGGTTTTGTTGTGTCCGATCTGAACGCGGAGACTGATGATGCGCCGAACGCTGATGGCCATATTGGGACTGTTGATCGGCTATCCGATCTTTGCCGTTGCGGGCTATTGGTTCATTCAGCTTTTCTCCGGCAATACCTTCGACCGCTCCATGGAGGCGAGCATGACCGCGGTGTTCGCGATCGGGCCGCTCGGCGCCGTCGTCGGGCTTGTCGCGGGCCTCGTGCTGGCCGGTCTGAAGCGAAAGCCTGAAGCCGCGCCGCCAGGCGGGAATATCTGATTGGACATGTCTTAAATGTCGGATCCCCGCCAACATCGTCCGCACGTCGCGCGCAATCGGGAGCCGATCCTCGATGTGTTGAAACGCATGCTGCCGGCGCGTGGCCTGGTTCTGGAAATCGCCAGCGGCTCGGGCGAGCACGCGGCCTATTTCGCTGCGGCGCTGCCATCGCTGATCTGGCAGCCGAGCGATCCGGACACGGCGGCGCTGTCGAGTATCGCGGCGCACCGGGAGGATGTCGGCCTGACGAACCTGCTTGTGCCTGTGCCTCTCGACGTGACGGCGCCGTCCTGGCCGGTCGCGCATGCCGATGCGATCCTCTGCTGCAACATGATCCACATTTCGCCCTGGGCGGCCTGCGAGGGGCTCATGGCCGGGGCCGAGCGCACGCTTTCATCCGGCGGTATTTTGTATCTCTACGGCCCCTACAAGATCAGCGGCCGCCATACCGCGCCGAGCAACCAGGAATTCGACGGCTATTTACGCGCGCAAAACCCGACCTGGGGTATAAGGGACCTCGACGAGGTTGCGGCTTTGGCCAAGCGCCATAATTTCGCGCTGGTGGAAACCGTAGCGATGCCGACCAACAATCTCAGCGTGATTTTTAGCCGTGCAACCTGAGACGATTATGCAAAGCATCTCCGTCGGCAAAATTGCGCTGCCCAATCCGGTCTTCCTGGCGCCGATGTCCGGCGTCACCGATGCGCCGTTCCGCCGTCAGGCGGCGACGCTCGGCGCTGGGCTGGTGATCTCGGAAATGACGGCTTGCGCGGCGCTCGCCGAAGACGGCCACAAGCGGGCGCACATCGCGCAGCAGCGCCTGAAGAATCATGGCGCTGGCCTGCATGTCGTGCAGATTGCCGGCTGCGAAGCTTACTGGATGGGTGAGGGCGCGCGGATTGCGGAAAGCTCAGGCGCCGACATCATCGACATCAATATGGGCTGCCCGGCGAAGCACGTGACCAATGGCGCCTCGGGCTCGGCCCTGATGCGCGACCTCGATCATGCGCTGACGCTGATCGACGCCGTGGTGCAGGCGGCGACCGTGCCGGTGACCTTGAAAATGCGGCTCGGCTGGGACGATTTTTCCAGGAACGCGCCCGCGCTCGCGCGGCGCGCCGAAGCGGCTGGCGTGCAACTCGTGACCGTACACGGCCGCACCCGCTGCCAGTTCTATAAGGGCAGTGCCGATTGGGCGGCGGTGCGCGCGGTGAAAGACGCTGTGTCGATCCCGGTCGTCGTCAACGGCGATATCGAAAGCTTCGACGACGCGGATCGGGCGCTCGCCGCTTCAGGCGCCGATGCGGTGATGGTCGGCCGCGGCGCGCAAGGCCGGCCGTGGTTTCCCGGTCATCTGGCGCGCTATCTCGCGACCGGGGAGCGCCTGGCGCCGCCTGCGCTGCGCGAACAGCTCGCGCTGGTCAGCGCGCTCTACGACGAGATGCTTTCGCATTACGGCGTCGCTGTCGGGCTTCGTCATGCGCGCAAACATCTCGGCTGGGCGCTCGATACGGCGGCGGCGATCGCTGGTGCGCCGGCGCATCTTCTGAAAGCGTATCGCGGCTCGGTGCTGACCGCGACCGATCCCAAGGTCGTTCAGTGCCGGCTGAGCGAAGCCTTCGAGGATCTCGGCGCCAAGCTTGGCATATTAAGCGCAGCAGCATAGAGACCGCGCGATGAAAGCCGCGATCGTGACGGTTTCAGGCAGACCTCCGGTTTACGCCGATTTCGCCGAGCCCACGGCCGGTGATGGCGAAGTTCTCGTCGATGTCGCTGCGGCGCCGCTCAGTCATGTGACGCGGTATCGCGCCTCCGGCACCCATTATAGCTCGGCCGGAAGCCTGCCGTTTGTCGTCGGCCTCGACGGCGTCGGGCGACAACAGGGCAAAAATGGCGGCCAGCGCGTCTATTTCATTCTGCCGCGGGCGCCGTTCGGCAGCATGGCCGAGCTGACCGTGGTGAAGGCGTCGCATCTCGTGGCGCTGCCGGACGGTCTCGATGACGCAACGGCCGCCGCTATTGCGATCCCGGCAATGTCGTCATGGGCGGCGCTGCGCGAGCGCAGCAGGCTCGAGCCGGGCCAGGTCGTGCTGGTCAATGGCGCGACCGGCATTTCCGGCCGCCTCGCGGTGCAAATCGCCAAACATCTCGGCGCTGGAAAAGTCATCGCCACCGGCCGCAATCCCAGCATGCTCGCGGCGCTGCCTTCGCTTGGCGCGGACGGCACCATTTCGCTGGTGCAGGAGGAAGCGGCGCTCGACGATGCCTTTCACAAGCTTTTCAGCGACGGCGTCGATATCGTCTTGGATTATCTCTGGGGGGCGAGCGCGGAGCGTCTCCTCGCCGCGGCGGCGAAGACGAGCCGGGATGCCAAGCCTGTCCGTTTCGTCCAGATCGGCTCGTCGGGCGGACCGAACATTTCCCTGCCGGCGACGACCATCCGCTCGTCAGGCCTGGAACTGATCGGCTGCGGCATGGGCAGCATTCCGTTCGAGCAGATGCTCGCGACCGTCGCGCGGGTCTTTGCCGCCGCCGTGCCGCATGCGCTGGCGATCACGCTGAAGATTCTTCCGCTCGCCGAGATCGAGAGCAATTGGGCGATCGACACCACGGCGACGCGGACGGTGTTCGTGAGCGGCTAGCGCCGCGCCGATTGCGGCTCGATCACACCGCTTCTTTGGTCAATATGTGCTGGCGGAATTTCGGCATCACCTCTTGCGCCAGAAGCCGCATCGAATCCCGCTCCCAGGCCCGGTTTGGGCCGCTCCAGTCGAGACCGGTCATCAACAGCGTGCCAAAGGGGCCGGCGGCCTCGCGAAAGGCGACAAGCTTGTCGAGAAACGTCTTCGGCGAGCCGTAGATCGCCGAGCCTTCGGTAATGGCGTCGACGGTTGCTTCCTCGTCCGTCATGTCGGCGCGCGGCTTGAGCGCCGAGAGGAGGCCGACGCGCGACAGCACTTCGCGCATATAGGAATAGAAATAGCGGTTGGCGCCTTTATCGCTGAACACGCGGTCGCGCGCTTCGGCCTCGCTCGGCGCCACCATGATATTGCGCGCCACGCGCCAATTGTCGCCGCGCGCGGGCTTGCCCGCCGCGGCGCAGGCTTTGCTGTAGATCTGCCAATGCGAGCCGAGCGCCTCGCTCGGCACGTTGTTGGCGGAAATGATGCCCCAGCCGCGCTCGCCGGCGACGCGCGCGGTCGGCGAATTGCGGCTCGCGACCGACATCGAGATCGGTGGGCCCGGTTTCTGATAGGGTTTGGGCATATAGCCGATGCCGAGTTCGGGAATGATCGCGTCCTTGAGCTTCACCGACCAGAACTCGCCTTCGAGATCGTAGGGCGGATCCTGCGCCCAGATGCGCTCGATCATGCCGATCGATTCCATGGCTTTGCGCTCGCGCACCTTGCGGTCGCTGTTGCCGAACAGCTCGAAGTCCGAGAACAGCCCGCCGATGCCGACGCCGAGCATGAAGCGGCCGCGGCTCATGGCGTCGAATTGCGCAACTTCGGCCGCGACCTTCACCGGGTGATGGCTCGGCAGGCAGATCACGGCGGTGCCGAAGGTGAGGTTCTTGGTGCGCGACAATAAACTCGCCATGAACATCAGCGGCGAGGGGATCGGCTCGGTGGTCGCGGAAAAATGCTCGCCCAGCCACAATTCGTCGAAGCCGAGCGCGTCGGCGAAGAGCGATTTCTCCTCGTCCTCGGCCAGCGTATCGGCGAACGCCCGGTCCGCCGGATGCACCGGCATCATGAATAGGCCAAGACGCATCTGTCTTTCCTCCGCTGCCGCGTTGCGCGCACCGCAGCGCAGAGACAAATTGAAGTCAAGGACGAGGTCGCGTATGCCACATCGTGAAATGCCGCCGACCCAGAAAGCGCGCACCGGAGAAACCCCATGAACGCCGACATGACCGCCTCCAATAACGGCAAAAAACCCACCAATCGCGTCTATCGCATTGCCGTCATTCCCGGCGACGGCATCGGCAAGGAGACGGTGCCGGAAGGCGTGCGGGTGCTCGAGGCGGCGGCCAGGAAATACGGCTTCGAACTGCGCAACGACGATTTCGACTTCGCCTCCTACGATTATTACGAAAAGCATCAGCGCATGATGCCGGAGGACTGGAAGGAGAAAATCGGCAAGCATGACGCGGTCTTTTTCGGCGCGGTCGGCTGGCCGGCAAAGATCCCCGATCACATCTCGCTGTGGGGTTCGCTGATCCTGTTCCGCCGCGAGTTTGATCAATACGTCAATCTGCGCCCGGTGCGGCTTATGCCCGGCGTGTCGTCGCCGCTGGCCAATAGGAAGCCCGGTGACATTGACTTCTGGGTGGTGCGCGAAAATACCGAGGGCGAATATTCGGCGATCGGCGGCCGCATGTTCGCCGGCACCGATCGCGAAGTCGTGGTGCAGGAGACGGTGATGTCGCGCGTCGGTGTCGACCGTGTGCTCAAATTCGCCTTCGAGCTCGCGCGCAAGACGCCGAAAAAGCATCTCACCTCGGCGACCAAGTCGAACGGCATCGCCATCACCATGCCGTACTGGGACGAGCGCGTCGAGGAAATGGCGAGGAATTTTCCCGACGTGAAGTGGAACAAATTCCACATCGATATTTTGTCGGCTTTGTTCGTGCTCAAGCCCGATCAGTTCAATGTCGTCGTCGCCTCGAACCTGTTCGGCGACATTCTCTCCGATCTCGGCCCGGCCTGCACCGGCACGATCGGCATCGCGCCGTCCGGCAATATCAATCCGGAGCGCAAATATCCGTCCGTGTTCGAGCCGGTGCACGGTTCGGCGCCGGATATCGCGGGGCAGGGCATCGCCAATCCGATCGGACAAATCTGGTCGGGCGCGATGATGCTCGAACATCTCGGCGAGACCGAAGCGGCATCGGCCATCGTCAAGGCGATCGAGCGGGTGCTCGCCGAGCCGAAGCTGCGCACGCGCGATCTCGGCGGGGCGGCGAACACGATCGAATGCGGCAAGGCGGTAGCCGACGCTCTGGCGTAAGCCGCTTTCACATGAGATAGCCGAAGCCATCAAAACAGCAATTTTGCGCGAGTCTGCACAGAGCGGGTTCAAGGCCAGAGAACGACATGATCGAGGGCTTTGACCAGGAACTCGAGCGATTTGACCGAGAACTCGATCGCTTTGAGCGAGAACAAGAGCATCGCCCACAAATCGAGTCCGCTCGGCGTATCATCCTCGCGGGCATTGGCTGGATATTACTGTGGTTCACTTGCGATTTTGTGATCGGCGCTGTTATCGGATTCATAGGGGGGTTGTATAACGTCCCAAATTCATCGACCGATAGAATAATCAGCTACGCTTCAGACTTTAGTGACGTGGGCGTGTTTTCTGCAGCGGCTATAATCCGCGGTCGTATCGTCGGATCGGGAAATATCGACATTGGTTTGGGCAACAAACCAATGTCGAGGCTGCCAATCATCGCTGGCCTTGCGATCATCGTCGTCGCATATGCCATTCTGCTGCATTTTGTCGGCCCCGAGACAAGACTCAATAAGACGGGCCGCAATCTTCTTTGGATGCATCCTTGGGAAGCCTTGTGGGATTTTTTTCTGATTGTAGTGATCGCACCGTTGGCCGAGGAGAGCTTGTTCAGAGGCTGGCTGTGGACCGGTCTGCAAAAACACTGGGGCGTTCTGCCAACGGCTCTCCTGACAAGCACGTTCTGGCTCGCAATGCATTTGTTCAATCCGGTACAATCCATGGCCCTCGTACCAGTTGCGATGATCCTGGCGGCGGCGCGACATTTCGGGCAAAGCGTGCGCGCCCCGCTTGCGCTGCACATGATTTATAATTTCGTAGTGATAAGCGGGGACATGTTCTAAGCCAGATACGCGCGCCGAGGTTACGCCGCTGCGCTTTCAGGATCGCGGGCCGGCACCAGATGGCGCAGCTTCGGCGCGACGTGATCCATGAACAGCTGCATCGAGCGGGCGACCTTTTCGGGCGTCGCCCATTTCTTACCCGCGACGATCAAGAGCGTGCCGAATCCGCCTGCTGCTTCGTAGAACTCGGAAAGCTCCTTCGCCACAGTATCCGGATCGCCGAGATAATAGATGCCGGCTTCGGCCAGCTCGTCGAACGTCACCGTGTCGCTCTTGAGCTTCAAGCCGTAACTCGACGTCACGACGCGGATCAGCCCGCGTTTCATCTGATAGCCCAATTCGTAATTGATGTCGTCGCGCAGATCGTCCATCGCTTCGCGGCGACTGTCGGCGAGATAGACGTAACGCGCGGCCGTGACATGTTGCAGCGGCGTAGCGCGGCCCGCGCCCTTGGCCGCGCGCGCGTAGATGTCGGCCTTCTTGCGGATCGAGGCTGCGGGTTCGAGCTGCGCGGTCAGAAGCGTATAGCCGCGGGCACCCGCGAGTTCGATCATGGCCGGCGTATCGGTCGCCGTTGCCATCGGCATATGGGGAAGAACGAGCGGCCGCGGCGTCACCACGATGCCTTTGCCGCGCCAATGTTTGCCGTCCCAGTCGAACGGCTCGTTTGCCGTCCAGCACTTCAAGATCAGATCGAGCGATTCGCGCAAGCGTTCGTGGCGGTCGGCAAAGGATAGCCCGCGCTCATCGGCGAATAGCGGGCTTGGAAAGCCGGAGCCGAAGCCGAAGATGAAGCGGCTGCCGCCGATCACGTGGTCGGTTACCGCCGCCTGCGTCGCGGTATCGACCGGATGAGCGAGGTGAATGAGCTTGACCGCCGCGCCCATGCAGATCCGCTTTGTCAGGGCCGCCGCCTTGCACATCAGAAGCTCCGGCACCGGCAGCGTGTCGACTTTGTCGATATAGACCGGTTCGCCATGGTGTTCGCTGATATAGACGTCGCGGAAACCGAGCTGGTCCGCGAGCACGATTTCGGCCAGATCCTGTTCGTAAGTTGCTGATGCGGTGGTGTGCGGGCGAAAACCGTTCGAGAATATTCCAAATTCCATTTGTAATCCCTGCATACGAAACGATGCAGGTTACGGTCCCGCCCGCGCCTTGACAACGCTGCGGCGATCACGCGCGTGTCCGGTGGACGAAAGGCGGCCAGAGACCGCGGACGTGCGCTCTCGGGGGGCTGCCAACACCGTCGCCTGCGCCAAGGCAGTGGTCGCAGCGCTGAAGTAAGCCGTCCGCTCAACCGCGATCGCCGCAAATTGAATCAAAGGCTTGCGCGAAATGCGAGCGTCTTTGACTTGATGCGCCTGCCCGGCGAGGGAACAATCATGGCTGCTGTCACGTTGCGGTGGTGGGCTCCTGTGAGAGCGAGTGCAGATGCAAAAAGAATCCGAGGAATATCGGCACAAAGCGGCTGAATGCGCCCGTAAGGCTCTGGCATGCCGGGAACCGGCGATCCAGCGTGGCTTCGCCGAAGCCGCCCGCCGCTGGCGCCATCTGGCGCAGCGCACGGAAGATGAGAAGGCGCTGCCGCAGCCGATCCGGATCGTCGCCATTCGTTGACGACGCGCTGGCGAAGCGGCCCAGATGCGCAGCCGGCGGCATAGACCGCTCACGGCAGGACGGCCGTTTCGCCCAGGCGCGAAGCCGCCGTTTCCACTTCGCTCGACAAGCTCTCGCTTGACAAGGAATGCCCGACCCCGCCTATTCCTCGACCAATGAACGAGCCGGGCGTCAAGCATCTGCGCATCTATGGCGTCGCCCGCACCCGCGCCTTTCGGGCGCTGTGGGTGGCGGAAGAACTCGGCATTCCTTACGAACACAAACCAATCGAGATCGGCGATGCCGGCGCGCGCACGCCGGAATTTCTCGCGCTCAATCCCAACGGCCGATTGCCGGCGATCGTCGACGGCGATTTCGTGCTGCCGGAATCGCTCGCGATCACGCTCTATCTCGCCAAGAAGCATTCGCTCGGCAAGCTCTATCCGAACAGACTCGAGGACGAGGCTCGCGCCTGGCAGTGGAGCTTCTGGGCCATCGCCGAAGTCGACCGCGGCGTCAATATCTGGTCGCTGCATGCGGTGCGCCTGCCGCCCGCCGAGCGCAACACGGCCTTGCGCGAGGAGGCGCTTAAAGTCATCGCCGCGCCGTTCAAGGTGCTCGATGCCGCCGTGGCGCAACAGCCTTATTTGCTCGGCGCCGATTTCACCGTCGCCGATCTCAATGTCGCCGCCGTCATCAGCCGTGCTGTCGATATGGACCTGTCGGCCTGGCCGCATCTGAAGGCCTGGCTCGTCCGCTGTTTCGACCGGCCCGCGGCACGGGCCGCACTGGCGCTCAAGACCAAATCCGACAGTGACACGCCGGCCGAGGTGACCCGGCGCATCGCCAAGATCAACCGGCTATGAGCGTGCCCTTCAATATCAGGGACGCGATGAGCGAAGCCGTCGCGGCGCATCAGCAGGGCCGGCTGCGCGACGCCGAGAAAATCTACGCGCGCGTACTCAAGGCGGTGCCGGATCAGTTCGATGCGCTCAATCTGCTCGGCACCGTCAAGGCGCAGCAGGGCCATATCGGCGAGGCGCATCGCCTGTTCGCTGCCGCGGTCAAGGCCAATCCCGCGGCGCCACAGGGCTTGAGCAATCTCGGCCAGGCGCTGCATGCGCTCAAGCGCAGCAAGGAAGCGCTGGACTATATCGACCAAGCGCGCGCGCTTGCGCCCAACGACGTCAATATTCTTTATCAGCACGCCAATGTGCTGCTGAGCCTCGACCGGCCGGGCGAGGCGCTGGCCGAATTCCAGGCGGTGCTGGCGCAAATGTCGCAACATCTGCCGCAACATGTCGAGGCGCGTATCAATTGCGGCCTGGCCCAGGCCGCCTGCGGCTTTTCCGAACAGGCGCTGGCCGATTTCGATGCCGCGCTGGCGCTCGCGCCAGGCCATCCCGGCGCGTCCTATAATCGCGGCGTCGCGCTGATCAAGCTCGGCCGCTACGAGGAGGCGGTCGCTGCCAACGATGCCGCGCTCGCGGTCGAGCCCGGCCACCTGACGGCATGGCTCAATCGCGGCAAGGCGCTGGCGCAGCTCAATCGCTATGACGAAGCGCTCGCGAGCTATGGCGAAGTGCTGGCGGTCAAGAAGGATCACGCCGACGCGCATTTCAACCAGGCGCTGGCGCTGTTGACGCAGGGCGAATATCAGCGCGGCTTCAGCGACTACGAATCGCGCTGGCGCCGCACCGGCATGGCGCCGCAGAAAAGCCGCGGCAAGCCGCTCTGGCGCGGCGAATATCCGCTGGCGCGCAAGACCGTGTTGCTGCATGCCGAGCAGGGGCTCGGCGACACCATCCAGTTCGCGCGCTATGTGCCGATGCTGGCGGCGGCCGGCGCCAAGATCGTGCTTGAAGTGCAGCCCGAATTGAAAACGCTGATGGCGCGGCTCGACGGCGCTCCGACTGTCATCGCGCGCGGGGAAGCGTTGCCGCCTTTCGACGTGCATTGTCCGCTCGGCAGCCTGCCGCTGGCCTTGAAGACGGAGCCGGGCACGGTGCCGGCGGCTATTCCTTATCTGTCGGCGAGCGGTGCGCATCTCGCCAAGTGGTCGGCGCAGATCGGCGCGCTGCGGCAGCCGCGCATCGCCATCGCCTGGTCGGGCAAT
This sequence comes from Xanthobacteraceae bacterium, assembly GCA_035483735.1. Taxonomy (GTDB): domain Bacteria; phylum Pseudomonadota; class Alphaproteobacteria; order Rhizobiales; family Xanthobacteraceae; genus BOG-931. The sequence continues at coordinate 11,417 of DATHPQ010000037.1, forward strand.
TCAAGCCACGACAACGATCGCAACCGCTCGATCGCCTTGGCGCGGCTTGCGCCGCTCTTTCCCCCTCCCCACCCTCCCCCGCTTGCGGGGCAGGGCGGGGTGGGGGCAAGCTTCATCAGCATCCAGCGCGATGTACGCCCTGAAGACGCAGCAGCGCTTGCGGCCGAGACCCGCGTCACGCATGTCGGCGACGAGCTTGACGACTTTGCCGACACCGCGGCTGTGCTCGCGCTGTGCGATCTGGTCATCGCGGTCGATACCGCCGCCGTGCATCTCGCCGGCGCCATGGGCCGGCCGGTCTGGGTGCTGGTGCCGTTCGCGCCGGATTGGCGCTGGACGCTGAGCGGCGAAACCACGCCGTGGTATCCGACGGCGCGGCTGTTCCGGCAGACGGCGCTCGAGGATTGGGACGGGGTCATCAGCCGCGTCGGCGAAGCTTTAACCAACAATAGATCGGCGGCGTTTTAGATCGCGTTCTGATCAGTGGCGACGCTTTGATAAGCCCGCAATAAGCCTGTGCGATTTCCGCGCGACTGAGATAACCTGAAATCGGAAGCTGAATTCCGGGGCAGAAATCCGGGGTTGCCCAATGGTGAAAGCGCTTCATCGCAGAGCCTTTCTGCATCTTGCATCGGGGTCTGCCGCGCTCGCGGCCGTGCCGCGATTTGCCGCGGCGCTGGATTATCCGACCCGGCCGGTGCGCATGATCGTCGGGCTCGCCGCCGGCGGCCCGACCGATCTCGTCGCGCGGCTTGTGGCGCAATGGCTGTCGGAACATCTCGGCAATCAGTTCGCGGTGGAGAACCGCACCGGCGCGGGCGGCACGCTCGCCACCGAATCGGTGATCAACGCGCCGCCCGACGGCTATACGCTGTTGTTCGCGGGCCCGACCGTCACCATCAGCGCTTCGCTGTACAAGAAACTCAGCAATGTGCTCGACGAATTGGCGCCGGTCGGCATCGTCATGCGCGTGCCCAATCTGATGGTCGTCACGCCGTCATTGCCGGTGACGAGCGTCGGGGAATTCATCAACTATGCCAAAGCCAATCCGGGGCAACTGTCGATGGCCTCGTCGGGCGTCGGCGCGTCGCCGCATCTGTCCGGCGAGTATTTCAAGTTCATGACCAAGGTCGACATGGTGCATGTGCCGTATCGCGGCTCGGCGGCGGCCTATCCGGATCTTATGTCCGGCAAGGTCCAGGTGCTGTTCGATAATCTCGGCGGGCCGGTTCTTGAAATGGTGCGCGCCGGCAAGCTGCGGGCGCTCGGCGTCACCTCGGCGCAACGCTGGCCGCTGTTACCCGACGTGCCGGCCATCGCGGAGACCGTGCCGGGCTATGAGGTCAATGTCTGGTACGCGATGTTCGCGCCAAAAGACACGCCGCCGGAAATCGTGACGCTCCTCAACACCGCGCTGAAGAATGCGGTTGCCGAGCCGAGCATCGTGGCGCGCTTCGCCGCGGACGGCGGCACGCCGACGTCGATGTCGCCGCGCGAACTGGCCCAATTTCTTGCCGACGACGAAGCCAACTGGCGCCGCATGGTCGAGGCCGCAGGCATCACCTCTGAATGACCGGCCGCGCAAGCCGCGGCAATGCCCGCTTTTCCTGATCCTGGCCAAATGGCAGACTGCCCGGGCCGGTGGGGAAGCGCTGGAGGGGGAGGCGCTGGATGGGGAGGCTGGCGCGTTCATGGTCATTGTGCAGGTGATCGTTGGCGGCCTGTTGCTGGGCGCCATCTACGCGCTGTTTTCCTCAGGCCTCACCTTGATCTGGGGCATGATGAATTTCATCAATTTCGCCCACGGCGAATTCGTCATGCTCGGCATGTATGTGGCGTTTCTCGTCGTGATGTGGCTGCACGGCGGGCCGCCGGTCTTTACGCTCGCCGCAGCTCTGGCATTGTTCGCGCTCGGCGTCGGCATTTATGCGTCACTGATCCGCCATGTCATTCGCGGGCCGATGCTGTCGCAGATCCTCTCCACCTTCGGGCTGGCGTTGCTGCTGCGCTACACCGCGTTCTTCATCTTCTCGGCGAATTTCGTGTCGCTGCCGCCGAATTCGCTCTCCGGGACGATCAATATCGGCGGCATCTTTCTGCCCGTGGCGCAGCTTGTTGCCGGCGCGGTCGCGATCGCGCTGACCGTTGCACTGCATGTTCTGCTCACGCGCACCACCGTCGGCTCGACGCTCCTGGCGGTCGCGGAAGACCGCTCGGCCGCGATGCTGATGGGGATCAGGCCCGATCGCATGCAGGCTTTGGCCTGGGGCCTGTCGGCGGGATCAGCCGGCATTGCCGGCGCTTTGCTCGCCACCGCCTATCCATGGTCGCCGTCGGTCGGCGAGACGTTCGGGCTTATTGCTTTTGTCGTGGTGGCGCTCGGCGGTTTCGGCAGCGTGCTCGGTTCGCTCTATGCGGGTCTCATCATTGGACTGATTCAAGCAATGTCGGCCTATTGGCTCGGCGCGATCTATAAGGACATCGTGGTCTATGGCCTGTTCGTTGGGTTGCTCTGGTTCCGGCCGCAAGGCTTGATGGGGAAAGCGTGAGCATGTCGTTATCGCCACGTCTGCGTATTTGTTTGCTCGCACTGGCGTTGCTGCTCTATCCGCTGGTATTTTCAAGCGCGTTTTATCGCGACATCGGCGTCGCGTTCTTGCTTGCGGCGATTTCCGCCTCGGCCTGGAACATTGTCGGCGGCTATGCCGGACAGGTGTCGGTGGGTCACAGCATGTTTTTCGGGCTCGGCGCCTATCTGCCGCTGCTGTGCTACACGCTCTGGGGCTGGCCGCCGATGGCCGGGATCCCCTTTGGCATGGCGCTCTCGGTCGCGCTGGCGCTGGTCGTCGGGCTGCCGACCTTCCGGCTCACCGGACATTATTTCAGCATGGCGACGATCGCGGTCGCCGAGCTCATTCACATTTTCACCGGCACCTGGGATTTCGTCGGCGCCGCAATCGGTTTGCAGGGGCCGGCGACGGCGCGTGGCTGGTGGGATCTGACTTTTCGCGGCGAGCTGCCATATTACTACATCTTCCTCGGCGTGCTCGCGCTTGTGCTGCTTGTCACCGCGCTGCTCGAGCGCCGCCGCTTCGGCTTCTATCTGCGCGCCATCAAGGCGAGCGAGCGGGCGGCGAAGAGCCTCGGCGTGCCGGTGCGGCAGACCAAGATGCAGGCGCTGGCGCTATCGGCCGCCTTCACTTCGGTCGCGGGCTCGCTTTACGTGATCAAGACCGGCTTCATCGATCCCGATTCCGGCTTCGGCATTCTGGTCTCGGTGCAAATGGTGATCGTCGCCGCGCTCGGCGGCGCCGGCACTTTGTTCGGTCCGCTGGTCGGCGCGCTGATCCTGATCCCGCTGCAGACCACGACGAATTCGCTGTTCGGCGGCGGCGGCACCGGACTGACCTACATTATCTATGGCGGCATTATCGTCCTGATCGCGCGTTTCGAGCCGGGCGGGCTGTTCGATCTGTGGCATCGCGCGGCGCAATCTTTTAGGAAACGCGCCCATGCTGCTTGAGGCCGAAAACGTCGCGAAGGCATTCGGCGATTTCCGTGCGGTCGCGGGTGCGAATTTTGCCGTGGACCAAGGCGAGATTGTCGGCCTGATCGGCCCGAACGGCGCCGGCAAATCGACCTTCTTCAATTGCCTTGCCGGCGAGACGCTGCCGACTACGGGCGCGATCCGCTTCGACGGCAAAGATGTCACCTGGGCGCCGCCGGAGACGCGGGTGCGGCTCGGCATCGGCCGCACCTTTCAGGTGCCGACCACGTTCGAGGACATGAGCGTGTTGCACAATGTGATGGTCGGCGCGTTTCTGCGCCATCCGCATCGCAGCGACGCGCGCGAACAGGCCCAGCGCGTTGTCGAACTGACCGGGCTGCGCGCCGACCAGCCGGCGCGCTCGCTCGGCACCCCGGGACGGAAGCGGCTTGAGATCGCCCGCGTACTCGCCACCGAGCCGCGCCTCTTGTTGCTCGATGAATCGCTGGCCGGGCTGACGCCGACCGAATTGCGCGACGCCATCGCGCTGGTGCGGCGCATTCACGACATGGGCATCACCATCGTCATCGTCGAGCACATCATGGAAGTCATAATGACTTTGACCAAGCGCGTGCTGGTGTTCAATCAAGGCCACGTCATCGCCAGCGGCACGCCGGAATTCGTGGTCAGACAAGAGGCGGTGATCGAGGCCTATCTCGGCCGCGCCCATCGCCGGCAGCGGGACCTAAAAAGTGGCTGAGCCAGCTGACCTCAACGTCGAGCATCTCGAAGTGCGCTACGGCGATCTGGTCGGCGTCGCCGATATCTCGCTCAAAGTGCCGGCCGGCAAGGTGGTGGCGCTGCTCGGCTCCAACGGCGCCGGCAAGACCACGACGCTCAACGCCATCGCCGGCGTGGTGCGGCCGGCGCGCGGCAAGGTCGAATGGCGCGGCGAGCTGATCTCCGGCCAACCCGCCTATGCGATTGTCAGCAAGGGCTTGGCGTTGTCGCCGGAAGGCTGGCGCCTGTTCGTGGCGCAGACCGTCGAGCAGAATTTGCGGCTCGGCGCCACCGCGCTCGCCGACCGTTCGCGCAGCGCGGCGCTGTTCGAGCGCGTCTACGCGCTGTTCCCGCGGCTGGCGGAGCGGCGCCGACAACTCGCCGGCACGCTGTCGGGTGGCGAACGGCAGATGCTGGCGCTCGGCCGCGCCCTGATGAGCGAGCCGCAATTGCTCATGCTCGACGAGCCGAGCCTCGGCCTCGCCCCCGCCGTGGTCGAGGCGCTCTACGACACGCTCGCCGAATTGCACCGCCAGGGGCTCACCTTATTGCTCGCCGAGCAGTCGATTCCGCTGGCGCTCGGCATCG
>DATHPQ010000038.1:0-14236 GCA_035483735.1 Xanthobacteraceae bacterium
AACCAGGCCGGCATCGAACGCGCCGGCGCCAATTTCGAAGAACTGATGGTGCTGGCGCTGTTCCGCTCGCGCGAATTGCACGAGAAGCTCGAACGCTTTCCGCCGCGCTCGACCTATCGCGTGCTCCACCCCGACCTCAAAGGCTATTGGCAGTTCTTCGGCCGGGTCGATGTCGGCGAAAGCTGGTTCTTTCATTCGCCGGTGCCGGCCGATACGACGCGGGAGAATTACGATTTCCACGGGCTCTTAGAGAAGGCGGCCGGCTTCAAATTCGCCGCCGATTTCGACTATGTCGGCTTCTGGGATCTGCGCATCGCGGTCGCCGAGAAATATCAGATCGGACGCATCTTCATTGCCGGCGACGCCGCACATTCGCATCCGCCCTATGGCGCCTATGGGCTCAACAACGGCCTCGACGACGTGGTCAATCTTGGCTGGAAGCTCGCCGCCAAACTCAAGGGCTGGGGCAGCGACGCGCTCTTGCAAACCTACACTGAAGAGCGCCGGCCGATCTTCAAGGAGACCGCAGAGGACTTCATCGAGGCCGGCATCCGGCGCGACAAGGAATTCATGGCGCACCACAGCCCCGAACACGATCTCGCCGAATTCGAGAACGCCTGGCAGGAGCACGCCAATGCGGCGGCGCCGCGCGTCCTAACCTATGAGCCGAATTACGAAGGGTCGCCGATCGTGTTCGGCCCGCCGGGCGGCACATCAAGCGCGCATGGCTCACACACGTTCAAAGCGCGCGCCGGCCATCATCTGCCGCCGCAACTTCTGTCCTCCGGGCGCAATGTATTTGAAGAGCTCGGCGCGGATTTTACGTTGTTCGCGTTCGACGGCGACGGTCGGACCGCGGCGTCGTTTGAAAAGGCGGCGCGCATGCTCGGCGTGCCGCTGAAGATCGTCCGCGACAGCTTTGCCGACGGCCGCAGCGCTTATGAAGCCAAGCTCATTCTCGTGCGCCCCGACCGCTATGTCGCCTGGGCCGCCGACAGCGCGCCTGCCGATGCGGCCGCAATTATGAGTAAAGCAATCGGCCGCGGATGAACCGCGGCCGAGAGATCTCATCCGCTAGAGCGGCTTGATTTCCACCTTGCGAAATTTGACGACGCCTTTGTCGTCGGTCGCACCCATGCCGTGCTGGAGCGCGATACGGCCGGAGGCAAACTTGTCGGCCTTGGCACCGTCCACGGTCTTTTGTCCATTGAGGACCACGGTGAACGTGTCGCCCTTGGCGGTGATGTCATAGGTGTTCCACTTGCCGCCGGCATGCGGCATCGGATCGACCGCAGCGACGTCGACAATAGCGCCGGTGCCGTATTTCTGCTCCGGACGGGTGTCCCAGATATTCACCTCGTAAGCGGTCTTGCCCGACACGCTTGCGGGATCGGTGCAGCGGATGAAGATGCCGCTATTGGTCCTATCCTCGAGCCAGAATTCGGCGCGAAGCCGGAAGTCGGTATAGGCGGTCTTCGACACCAGAAAGCCGTTGCCGCTGTCAGCGATAACGACACCGTCCTCGTCCAGTTTCCAATTCGCGGTCCCGATTGCGTTCCAGTTGTCGAGATTGTTGCCGTCGAACAGCGTCACCCAGCCGGCATGGATACCGGTTTGGTTTTGCGCCACAGCGTTCTGCGAATATTGCAGAAGCAACAGACCGCCGCCGCAAAAAGCCAGCATCGCCGAAAGCAGAGTTGCCCAGCGTTTCATTGACGTTTCCTCCCAGTGCAGGTTTTTGTTTTTAACGTGGAGATTGTAACCCGGATCGAGCACAAGCGATATCCGCGTTTGCGGCATTGGCGCTATGAGGAGTTGCTAGACCTACAGGGAATGACGGCGAAGAACCGTGCGAGGTTCTGACAGATTGGGCCACATTCTAGATCAGCTTCAGCCCTTTCAGGCTTGCGTGCCCGTCTTTGCCGACGATGATGTGATCGTGCACGGCGACACCAAGCGGACCGGCAACCTGAATGATCTGCTTGGTCATGTGAATGTCGGCCTGCGACGGGGTCGGATCCCCAGACGGGTGATTGTGCACCAGAACGATCGCCGTCGCCGCTAGTTCCAGCGCGCGCTTGACCACTTCGCGCGGATAGACCGGTGTGTGATCGACGGTGCCGGTCTGCTGCACCTCGTCGGCGATGAGCTGGTTGCGCTTGTCGAGGAACAAGACGCGAAACTGCTCGCGGTCGGCGAAAGCCTGCGCGCCGCGGCAATAATCGAGCACGCTCGACCATGACGACAACACCGGGCGCTTGGCCACCGCGCCGCGCAGGAATCGGCTCGCCGCCGCCTGCACGATCTTGAGCTCGGTCACGCCGGCTGCGCCGAGGCCTTTGACTTCGACAAGCCGCCGCTCCGGCGCCGAGATCACTTCGGCAAAAGAACCGAATTTCGCCAATAGCGATTTGGCCAAAGGTTTGACGTCGCGCCGCGGCATGGCGCGAAACAACAAAAGCTCGAGAAGTTCGTAGTCGGACAGAGCGTCAGGGCCGGCCTCGCGAAATCGGTCGCGCAACCGCTCGCGATGACCATGATAGTGCGGGGCTTCAGCTAAGCCGCGGTCGCTCTCGCTGGTCTTTTCCGGCATTTTCACAGGCGGGATTTCTGGACGCAACCCTGAGGCACAGCCAAGGATGCCCGGATTAGCGAAATTTGCAATCCGGCTCCGGCAGCGTCACGCCCGATACGGCGGCTTGTCCAACCCAGCCGGCGACAGCGTGAAAATCTCGACGCCGGTCTCGGTCACGCCGACCGAATGCTCAAACTGCGCCGACAGCGAACGGTCGCGCGTCACCGCGGTCCAGCCGTCGGACAGGACTTTCACATGCGGGCGGCCGAGATTGATCATCGGCTCGACGGTGAAGAACATGCCGGGCTTGAGCACGATGCCCTCGCCGGCCCGGCCGATGTGAACAATATTCGGCTCGTCGTGAAACAGCTGGCCGAGGCCGTGGCCGCAGAAATCGCGTACCACACTCATATGCTGGGCCTCGACGAAAGTCTGGATGGCTTGGCCGATATCGCCGGTCGTGGCGCCGGGCTTGATCGCGGCGATGCCGCGCATCATGCCGTCATAGGTGACTTCGATCAGTCGCTCGGCGCGGCGCGGAATCTCGCCGACCGGATACATGCGGCTGGAATCGCCGTGCCAGTTGTTCAGGATCAAGGTCACATCGACATTGACGATGTCGCCTTCGCGCAGCGGCTTGTCGCTCGGAATGCCGTGACACACCACATGGTTGACCGACGTACAGGTCGACTTGCGATAGCCGCGATACATTAGCGTCGCCGGCATGGCGCCGTGATCCATGCCGAACTGAAACACCAGCCGGTCGATGTGCTCGGTGGTCACGCCCGGTTTGATCTCGCCGACCAGCATATCGAGGCACTTGGCGGCGAGCTGGCCGGCCTTGCGCATGCCTGCGAAGGCACTGGCGCCGTGAATCTTGATCTGGCCGGTCTTACGCAACGGCGCGCAGGCCGCGTCAACATAGGTCATGGTGAGAGTGAGCGATGATCGGGACGTGTGCCAGCAATGTAAGCATAAGCGCGGCCAACGCAAGCAAACGGCACGGCCAAGGTCGACACCCCGGCCATGCGTACAAACACTGAGCCCGGAACCGGCTTTTGGCGGAAAAACAGATCGGAATCGGCCGCTTCAGGCCGCGATCTTACCGCCCAATTCATCGGCAATATGGATGTGAATGATGTCGTCGAACGAGGCCTCGGCCCTGAAGCCGAGCGCCACCGCACGGGAGGGATCAAAGCGGCTCGGCCAGCCGGCGACGATGCGGGCGACCAGCGGATCGGGCGCACGGCGGATGCGGGCGACGACCTTGTCGCCGGCAATGCGGCGCAAGGCGGCGATTTGTTCGCCGACGGTGCAGCAGACGCCCGGCATGGTCAAATTGATCCGGGGGCCGAGCTTTGCCGCACCGAGCCCGGCGGCACGGATAAGAAAGCCCACGGCCGCGCGTGGGCTCGCATGCCAGTGCAGCACGCTGTCCTCAACCGGGAGCAGGGCCTCTTCACCGGCGAGCGGCTCGCGGATGATCGAGGAGAAGAACCCAGAGGCCGCCTTGTTCGGCCGGCCGGGCCGCACCACGATGCTGGGCAGTCTTATGCCGATGCCGTCGATAAAGCCGCGCCGCGTGTAATCGGAGAGCAGCAGCTCGACCATCGCCTTCTGCGTGCCATAGGAGGTCAGCGGCGTGAGAAAAAAATCATCGGCGATGGCGGATGGAAACGGGGCGCCGAACACCGCGATTGACGACGAGAAGACCAAGCGCGGCTTGTAACCGTCGCCGACGGCGCGGACCGCTTCGAACAGCGTGCGCGAGCCGTTGAGATTGACCCGCATGCCCTTTTCGAAATCAAGCTCGGCTTCGGCCGATACGACTCCCGCGAGATGAAAGACCACGTCCGGCCGGCCGGCGACCGCCGCGCGCACGGCATTCGGATCGGCGATATCGGCCGCCGCGGCTTCGACTTTGCCGGTGAATTTGTCCGGCCGTTGCGGCGCGACCACGTCGATCAGCGTGAGCGCTTCGATCGGCTCGCCGTTGAGCGATTTGTCTTCGACCAGCCGCGCTGTGAGCTTGCGCCCGATCATGCCGGCGGCGCCGGTGATGAGAATATGCATTTCTATTTTCCGTCGAGGTCCGCGGCGCTAGAGCGCCATCCCGCCGTCGACGAGATGGGCTTGGCCGGTAATGTAGCTCGCTTCATCGCTGGCAAGAAAGAGGGCGAGCGCCGCGACTTCCTGCGCCTTGCCGAGCCGGCCCATCGGCTGACGTTCGATGAAAGCCTGCCGCACCGCGTCGGGCGACTGCCCGGTTGCCTTCGACTGCGCGGCGATGCGCTCTTCGAGCGACGGCGATTCGATTGTACCCGGGCAAACGGCGTTGCACCGGATGCCTTGCTTGATGAAATCGGCGGCGACGGACTTGGTCAGGCCGATCACGGCGGCTTTGGTCGCGCCATAGGCGTAGCGGTTCGGCACGCCGCGGATCGAAGATACCGCCGAGGAAATATTGACGATCGAGCCGGACTTTTTCGCCAGCATCGCCGGCAGAAACGCCTTGATCATGCGGTGCATGGACTTGACGTTGAGGTCGAAGGAGAAATCCCAATCCTTGTCGGTACAATCGAGCACCGAGCCGTTGGCGACAAAACCCGCACAATTGACGAGGATATTGAGCGCACCGAATTCGGCGGCGACGGACTTCGCCAAAGCATCGACATTCGCCTGCGACAGCACGTCGAGTTTCTGGCGTGCCTTGGCCTTGAGACTGGCAAGCTTGTCGTCGGCGACATCGGTCGCAATGACAATGCCGCCCTCGGCTATCAGCGCCTCGGCGATGGCTCGACCGATGCCCTGCCCGGCCGCCGTGACCAGCGCGACTTTGTTCTGCACTCTGCCGCTCATGTCATGCTCCTGTTCAGCTCCGCCAAACTGGCTCTCTGCTTGCCCTCATTGTCGAAATTTTCCGGCGCGAGCCAGCGCTCGAAATTACGCTTGCGCTCCGGCCATTCGCCATTGAGCATCGAGAACCAGGCGTCGTTGCGATTACGGCCTTTGGCAATGATGTGCTGACGAAAGGTTCCTTCATAAACAAAGCCGTAACGCAGCGCGGCGCGCCGCGACGGCGCATTCAACGAATTGCACTTCCACTCATAGCGGCGGTAACCCAGCGTCTCGAACACGTAACGCGCCAACAGGTATTGAGTTTCGGTGCCGAGCGGCGTGCGCTGCAGCGCCGGTGAATAGAGCACGTGCCCGACCTCGATCACCCGATTATGCGGCACGATGCGCAGCAGCGTGAGATAGCCGACGGCACGATCGGCAAGATCGATGATCGCATAGGCATAAGGGTCTTCGGCTGCCGCGCGCATGGCGATGAAGGGCGTAAACTCGGCTTCACTCGCGAACGGACCATCGGTGGAAATATAGGTCCAGACATGATCGTGCCCGCCAAACGCCTTCCACAAATCTGCGGCGTGTTCCGGCTTGAGCTTCTCCAGCCGACCATAACGGCCTTTGAGCATGACCGGACCCGGACGCGGCGCGGGGCTCGGATCGACCTTGAGCCCGATGGGCTGGCCGGTCTGCGGATGTGGCTCGAAATCGTCGGTCATGGTGCGTTCTGCTTGCGGTCGTTGCTGAAGAACGTGTTCAGCTCCTGGTTCGTGATCAGCCCGTCGAAACCGTCGAATTTGCCCCGTTTGGCGATATCGGTGGCGACGCGGATGAAGGCGTGCATGGCGACGCGGGCGAGCGATCCGCCGACACTGATCCGACGCACGCCCGTGGCGGCGATATCGTCCACGGTGAAGCCGAAGGCGCCGCCATTAAGGAAATTCACCGGCTTCGGAGCGACCGCCTTCACCACGGCCTCGATCTGGTCGCGCGTCTTGATGCCGGGCGCATAGAGGCAATCGGCGCCGGCCGCTGCATAGGCTTTCAGGCGGCGGATGGCGTCATCGAGATCATTGACGCCGCGGACGAAATTTTCCGCGCGCGCGGTGAACACGACATCGCCGCCGGTACGGTCGATCGCGGCGCGCGCCGCTTTAACGCGCGCCACGGCCGTATCGAGATCGTAGAGCGGCAGCACGCCATCATTCGGCGAGTCCTCGATCGACAGCCCAGCGACGCCCGTCGCGACGCAGCGCGTGACATTCTCGGCAACGCCGTTGGGATCGTCGGCAAAGCCATTCTCGAAATCGGCGTTGAGCGGCACGTCGGCCGCTTCCGCCAGTTCGCGGAAATGCGCCAGCACCTGATCGCGGCTTTGGGCGCCGTCGGCAAAGCCTTCGGAATGCGCATAGCCGGAACTTGTCGTCGCCAGCGCTTTGAAACCCAGTCCCTGCAGATAGCGCGCACTGCCGACATTCCACGGATTGGGAATGACAAAGCAGCCGGATTCGTGAAGCTTACGAAAAGATTTCCGCTTGTCGGCGGTCGATGGACGGTTCCCGGTCATCATATATCCTAGCAATCATCGGATGAGTTTTGATCGATGCGGCATTAGTGACTATCGCGCGGCACAAATTTTTGCGCCACCCGCTGATATTTCACCGCCGGCTGCAGCACCATGCCGTTGCCGAGCTGATCGACCATGGCGCGCTGTATTTCCTGCCACGGCGTTTGACTCGGCGGGTAACGGTAGCCGCCGTCCTTCTTCAATAGCGCGGCGCGTTCCGCCAATTCTTCGGTCGATATCAAAATATCAGCGGTGCCTTTATTCAGGTCGATGCGCACGCGGTCGCCGGTCTTGAGCACAGCGAGCCCGCCGCCGGCCGCCGCTTCCGGCGAGGCATTGAGAATTGACGGCGAACCCGACGTGCCGGATTGCCGGCCGTCGCCGATACAGGGCAGCGCCGTAATGCCTTTCCTGATCAGTGCCGCCGGCGGCTGCATGTTTACCACTTCGGCGGAGCCGGGATAGCCGATGGGCCCGGCGCCGCGCATGAACAAGACGGTGTGTTCGTCGATGGCGAGCGCCGGATCGTCGATGCGATGGTGATAATCTTCCGGTCCATCGAACACGACGGCGCGGCCTTCAAAAGCGTTGGGATCCTTCGGATCGCTCAGATAGCGGGTGCGGAATTCGTCCGAGATAACGCTCGTTTTCATCACAGCATTGTCGAACAGATTGCCGTGCAAGATCTTGAACCCGGCCTGCGGCTTCATCGGCTTCTGATAGGGCCAGATGACTTCGGGATTATTCACCTTAGCCGGCGCCACATTCTCCGCCATAGTGCGGCCGTTGATGGTGAGCGCCTCGCCGTGGAGCTTTCCGGCCCCAAGCAATTCGTGCATCACGGCAGGCAATCCGCCGGCGCGATAATAGTCCTCGCCGAGAAAAGCGCCGGCCGGCTGCATGTTGACGAGGAGCGGCACGTCATAGCCGACCTTCTCCCAATCGTCGATCGCGAGCTCGACGCCGATATGACGGGCGATGGCATTGATATGGATCGGCGCATTGGTCGAGCCGCCGATGGCGGAGCAAGCGATAATCGCATTCTCGAATGCGGCGCGCGTCAGAATATCCGAAGGTTTCAGATCTTCGCGCACGATTTCCACGGCGCGCAGGCCGGTCGCATAAGCCATTTGCGCGCGCTCGCGATAAGGCGCGGGGATCGCGGCGCAGCCGGGAAGCGACATACCAAGCGCTTCGGCGAGCGCGTTCATGGTCGACGCTGTGCCCATCGTATTGCAATGGCCGATGGATGGCGCGGAGTCAGAAACGATATCGATGAATTCCTTGTAGGTGATCTTGCCCGCCGCCTGATCCTCGCGCGCCTGCCAGATCAAAGTGCCCGACCCCAATAGCTTGCCGTCGCGGACATAGTCGAGCATCGGGCCGCCGGACAGCACGATCGCCGGCGTATTGACGGTTGCGGCCGCCATCAAACATGCGGGCGTGGTCTTGTCGCAACCGGTCATCAGCACCACGCCGTCGAGCGGATAGCCGAACAGCACTTCGACGAGGCCGAGATAAGCGAGATTGCGATCGAGCGCCGCGGTCGGCCGCTTGCCGGTCTCCTGGATCGGATGCACCGGAAACTCGAAGGCGACGCCGCCGGCATCGCGGATGCCGGCGCGCACGCGCTGCGCAAGCTCGAGGTGATGGCGATTGCACGGCGACAGATCGGAACCGGTCTGCGCGATGCCTATAATCGGCCGGCCGGACGTCAGCTCTTCGCGGGTCAGCCCGTAATTGAGATAGCGCTCGAGATAGAGCGCGGTCATGCCGGGATTGTCCGGATTGTCGAACCACAATTGCGAGCGCAGGCGATGACCGTGTTGATTCTTGCCGTTATTGCCCATCGCCGCCTCCAGTTAATTTTATTCCCGCAAAGTGCGAGATGCCTGCCTTGCGATTTCCGCAACGTCAGTTCCGCGCGCGGCTGTTCCATCGATTTAACGCTGTGGCAGCGAAAAAATCTGCACCTCCCGCGATATAAAATTGGCTACAGCTCACGGCTGCGCTTCGGCCCAGAAGTGGTGGCGGAACCGCTTTATTGCGGCGCAATAAACGGGGGTAAATCGGCGCATAAATTGCGCATTAAATAGCTGATTCATATAACAATTTTGTGAGAGTGTCAGCTATTGTGCGACGCCGAACCTCCATTAGGTAGGGCGCAAGGGTGATGCCTGTAGACGGAGATTCCTTATGAAGTCGCTTAAGATCAAATTGGCGCTCGGCGCCGTTGCGGTCGCCATGCTTGCGACGCCGGCTTTCGCACAGCGCCCGCATCAGCGCGTGCAGAACGAGCGTTTGCAGACGCAGGATTATGTCGGCGGCGATGCCTATCAGAACGTCGCCCCGCTGCACTATCCGGATTTCGGTGCCGACCGCACCGGAAGTCTTGAGTCCCAGGAATCCGGCGCCGAGTTCAGCCTCGGCCGCTAAGCGTTCCACGCCTGTTCATGTGAGTGCGAAGGAAGCCCCGGACATCGTCCGGGGCTTTTCGCGTTCTGTTGGCAGATTTGCATTTGACCGAGGGTTGGGCTGAACTGCCGGACCAATAAATTCGTCCGGGGGAAAATGCCATGCTGAAAACCGTCGCCGCCTTCGACCGCATCGGCGAAGAAAACGCCTTCGCCGTGCTGGCGCGCGCCATGCAGCTTGCGGCGCAAGGTCGCGACATCATCAATCTCGGCATTGGCCAGCCCGATTTCCGTACCCCGGATTTCATCGTCGAGGCTGCGGTGAAAGCGCTGCGCGACGGCCATCACGGTTATACGCCGGCGGTTGGCATCGTGCCGCTCCGTGAAGCCGTCGCCGCTGATCTGCACAAGCGCTTCAATGTCAGCGTATCGCCGGACAATGTGATGATCATGCCCGGCGGCAAGCCGACCATGTTCATGTCGATCCTGATGTTCGGCGAGCCGGGCGTCGACATTCTCTATCCCGATCCGGGCTTTCCGATCTATCGCTCGATGATCGAATATACCGGCGCGCGGCCGATCCCGGTGCCGATCCGCGAGGAAAACAGCTTCGCTTTCTCCGCGGAAGAAACACTCAAGCTGATCACGCCGCAGACGCGGCTGCTCATCCTCAATTCGCCGGCCAATCCGACCGGCGGTGTGACGCCGAAAGCCGAGGTCGATAAACTCATCGCCGGGCTGGAGCGCTTTCCCGATGTCGCGGTGATGTCGGACGAGATCTACGACCACATGGTCTATGACGGCGAAAAGCATGTTTGCTTGTTGTCTTATCCGTCGATTCGCGACCGGCTGATCCTGCTCAATGGCTGGTCGAAGACCTATGCCATGACCGGCTGGCGGCTCGGTTATGCGATCTGGCCGGGGAAGCTCTACGACTTCGCCCGCAAGCTCGCGGTGAACCTGCATTCCTGCGTCAATGCCTCGGCGCAATATGCCGGCCTTGCCGCGCTGACCGGACCGCAGGACGAGGCGCACAAAATGGTCGCCGAATTCGACAAGCGGCGCAAAATCGTGGTCGCCGGCTTGAACAAGCTTCCCGGCACGTCCTGCGCCACGCCGAAAGGCGCGTTCTACGCGTTTCCCAATATCAAGCGTACCGGCTGGAAAGCGAAGGCGCTGGCCTCGGCGCTCCTTGAAGATGCCGGCATCGCGCTGATTGGCGGCCCGGATTTCGGCATTCTCGGTGAAGGCTATATGCGGGTGTCCTACGCCAACTCGACCGAGAACATCTTGAAGGCGCTCGACCGCATGGGCGAGTTTCTGACGAGCCGCAAGGCGGCATGAGGCGAAAAATCTTTAGTTCCTCTGCGCCAGCCAAAAGCCGATCACGACAACCACAAGGCCGATCAGCTGCGAGACGCTAGGCGCTTCGCCGAGCGCGATAAAGCCGATCAAGAGCGTGAACGGCGGCACCAAAGCGGGAAACAGCGCGGCGCGGCCGGCGCCGAGTAGAATCACGGCGCGCGTGAATAGGAACACCGCGCCGGCGCCGGCGAAGACGCCTTGCACGATCGCCTGCAGCAGATTCGGCAAAAATCCCGCAGCCAAAAAATTATCGAAGCAGAAAAACAGCAGCGGCAAACCGGCGAGCGAGACGATGCTGGTCAGCGCCACCGCCGGCATCGCCGAAATGCGCCATAGCCGCAACAGCATGCCGAAGATCGCGAAGGAAGAGCCCGCGGCAACGAACATCATATCGCCGAGGAAGCCATGCGCGCCGATCGTATGCAGCGCCTCAATGCCGATGATAACGAGACCGGCAACCATCGCGACGCCGCCGAGGATGCGCCGCGGCGGCAGCTTCTCGTTGAGAACCAGGCTTGAGAGGACGAGACCGCCAAGCGCCGCGCATGATGGCTGAATGATCGCGCCGTGGCCAAGCGGCACATAGACGTAGCCATAATAGCTCCACAGCGCGAGCGGCAGGCCGCCGAACAGCGTAATGGCGACTGCGCGCCACAAACCGACGCGGCCGAGATCGCCGAAATCGCCGATGGCGGCAACGGGAATCAGCACTAGCCCCGCCCAAACATAGCGGTGCAGCGCCAGAACCAGGGGTGACATCCCGATCAGGATGCCGTGCCGTGCGGCGACAAAGCCCGCGGCCCAGCATAAAGCCGCGCCAGCGCCGCAAACGACGCCAAGGACTGTCGGATGCTTGGACGTCGCAAATTGAGCCGTCAGCGCTGGAGAATCATCCATCGCGAACCATTGGCACCCGCGGACCGGCAGGACAACACGCTATTCCTCATGCCTGACTTCGCCGAATGTGAAGCCAGAACTCGCCTTGGCATCAGGCAAATATGTCGGCTTCAGCGTCCTTGAGGAGTTCGGGCCCGCCGGTGGCCACGACGGAACCGCCATCGAGCCGCACCACGGTGGTCGCGATCCGGCGCACTTCCGAGGGAGAGTGGCTGACATAGACGATCGGGATGCCGGCGTCGTCGCGCAGCCGCACCAGATAAGGCAGGATTTCGCGCTTATGGCCGGCATCGAGCGAGGCGAGCGGCTCGTCGAGCAGAAGGAGTTTCGGCCTCATTAACAACGCACGGCCGACGGCAACGCGCTGGCGTTCGCCGCCGGACAATCTTCCGGGTCTTCGATCGAGCAGATGGCCGATATCGAGTAATTCGGCGATGCGTCCGAATTCATCGGTGTCGCGCGGAACGCCGCTCATGCGGCGGCCATAGTCGAGATTCTGCCGCACCGAGAGATGCGGAAACAGCCGTCCTTCCTGAAACACATAGCCGATGCGGCGCCGGTGCGGCGGCACGTCAATGCCTTTGACCGAATCGAACAGCACCGCGTCATCGAGCGAGATTGCGCCGCGGTCCGGCGCGACGAGGCCGGCGATCATATTGATGACGGATGTCTTGCCGGCGCCGGACGGACCAAACAAAGCTGTCGCACCGTTCGTAGCTTCGAATTTGACGTTCAGCTTGAGCGCGCCGAGCTTCTTTTCCACGTCTACCGCGAGCACAGTCAGTCTCCGTGAAAGCGGATCGCTGCGCGGCGGCTGAGCCATTGCGATGCGAACAGCGCAGCAAACGCGAGCGCGAGCGAAATCAAGACCAGCCGTCCGGCCGCCGCATCGCCGCCTGGAACTTGCGTCAAAGTGTAGATCGCCGCCGAAATCGTCTGCGTCTCGCCGGGAATATTGGAGACGAAGGTGATGGTGGCGCCGAATTCGCCGAGCGCGCGCGCAAAGCACAGAACCACACCGGCAATGATGCCGGGCAAAGCGAGCGGCAA
Organism: Xanthobacteraceae bacterium; assembly: GCA_035483735.1. GTDB lineage: Bacteria > Pseudomonadota > Alphaproteobacteria > Rhizobiales > Xanthobacteraceae > BOG-931. Next base: position 12,719 of record DATHPQ010000038.1, read on the forward strand.
TGTCACGGTCAGGAACACGAAGAAGCGATTGGCGCCGAGCGTGGACGCCGCATCCTCGAGCTTCTGATCGATGGCTTCGAGCGCAAGCCGGATCGGGCGAACCATCAGCGGAAAGCCCATGACGCCGCAGGCGAGCGCCGCACCGGTCCAGCGAAACGAGAACACGATGCCGAAGTGGTCGTAAAGAAACGCGCCGACCGGCGCGCGCCGGCCGAACGAAATCAGCAACAGATAGCCGGTCACGACCGGCGGCAGAACCAGCGGCAAATGGGCAAGCCCGTCGAGCACGGACTTGCCCCAGAAGTTGCGGCGGGCGAGAAGCCAGCCGATGCCGAGGCCGAACGGCAGCGCGCACAAAGTGGCCACGATCGAAATGCGGATCGTCAGCGCGACCGCAGTCCAATCGTCAGGTGAAAGGTCGAACAAGATAGATCTGTCCGGCCACGCCTAAGACGTCGGCTTCATCAGAACGGCAAAGCCGTAATTCTCGAAGATCGTCTTTGCCGCGGCCGAGCGGAGGAAGGCCAGATAGGCCGTTGCATCCGGCTTCGCATTTGCCGTCGCCGCGACCGGATAGATGATCGGATCGTGCGAATCTTCAGGGAACGTAGCGACGACTTTAACGCCGGGCTCGACCTTGGCGTCGGTCGAATAGACGATGCCGAGCGGCGCCTCGCCGCGCGCGACTAGCGTCAGCGCGGCCCGCACATTCTGCGTCATCGCCATTTTCGGCTCGACCGCCTCCCAGACGCCGAGCTTTTGCAGCGCGGCCTGCGCATAGATGCCGACCGGCACGGCCTTGACGTCACCGGTCGCGATGCGGCCGTCGCCGGCGAGCTTGGCGAGATCGAAGCCCGGCTTGATGGCGACGTTGTCGATCTTGGAATCCTTGGCCGCGATGAGGACCAGCGTGTTGCCGAGGAGGTTGACCCGCGTGTCGTCCTTGATCAGTTTTTTCTGGGAGCCGTAATCCATCCATTTCAGGTCGGCGGAAATGAACACGTCGGCCGGCGCGCCGGCTTCGATCTGCTTCATCAGGGCCGAACTTGCGTCATAGCTGGCGACGACCTTGACGCCGGTCTTCTTGGTGAAGGCCGCATCGACATCGTCGAGCGCGTTCTTCATCGAGGCGGCAGCAAAGACAGTGATGGATTTGTCTTGAGCCGACGCTGTCTGCGGCGCAACGGCAATGACGACGGCGACGGCGATAGCCGCAAAGATTGTTCTTTTCAGCACGACGATTCTCCAAAGCAGGTATGGGCGCAATGAATGTGCGCCGGGTCGCTTGATCGGCAAGCGATGAAATCACAGTTGTTGCGATAAGCCCGAGAACCGTCGTTCAGAGCTTATCCAGCGCGCGCACGGCGCGCTGGACGTCGCATTTTCAATAATAGGGCCTGGCGCAACACGGGACAAGCTTGGCCCCTTCCCACGCCTGATCCCGCTGCTATGTTCGCGGAAATATATTGCCGCAGGGCAAGGTAAAAGGGGAGCGAATTTGCCCGACATAGAAACGAT
>DATHPQ010000039.1:0-52803 GCA_035483735.1 Xanthobacteraceae bacterium
CAGATGCTGCCGCCGATGGTGCCGCGGTTGCGCGTCTGCTGATGGCCGACGTGAAACAAGGCATCGGTCAGCAGCGGGCAGCGTTCACGCACCAGCGCGCTGCGCTCGATTGTACGCTGCGTGGTCATGGCGCCGATCTTCAGGCCGTCGGGCGTGTCATCAATGAACGCGAGTTCCGCGATGCGGCCGAGGTCGATCAGATGCTCCGGCTGCACCACCCGGTAATTCATCATCGGCATCAGCGATTGGCCGCCGGCGAGCACACGCGCATTGTCGAACGTCGCCAGGAGATCGAGCGCCTCGTCGAGCGTTCGCGGCGCATGATAGGTGAAAGGCGACGGCTTCATGTGCGGTGCGCCGCCTGTTGCGCGGCAAGTCTTTGCGCCTCAAGTCTTTGCGCCTCACGTATCAGCGCGCGCAGCCGCGCCGGCAGGATCGGCAATTCGGCGATGCGAAGATCGAGCGGATGCAGCGCGTCCTCGATCGCCGAGACAATGACGCTCGGCGCCCCGATCGTGCCGCTTTCTGCCGCGCCCTTGACGCCGAGCGGATTGAGCGGCGAGGGCGATTCCATGTGATGGATGCCGATGCGCGGCACGACATCGGCCGTCGGCAGCAGATAATCGGCGAGCGTTCCGGTGAGCGGCTGGCCGGTCTCGTCGAACCGCATCAGCTCGAACAGGGTCGCGCCGATGCCATGAACCACGCCGCCGCAGACCTGACCCTCGACCATCATCGGATTGATCATGCGGCCGCAATCGTGAACCACGGTGTAGCGGAGGATTTTCACCGCGCCGGAAATCGGATTCACTTCGGCTTCGGCGATATGGGTGCCGTTGGTATAGGTCATGCCCGCCGGCTGATAATCGACCGCTGCGGCGAGGCCGGGATTCATATTGCCGGGGAGCGCAAAGCCGGGCAGGCCGCCGAGCGCGCGCGCGATCTCGGCGAGGCTCTTTTTCAGTTTTGGCACGCCAGCGACGCGGATCTCGCCGTCTTTCAGTTCGAGATCCTCCGGCGCGGCTTCGAGCATCAAAGAGGCCACGGCTTTGGCCTTGTCGGCGACGTTCTGCGCCGCGAGATAGACGGCATTGCCGGCGGTCACTGCCTGGCGGCTGGCGAAAGCGCCGAGGCCCAACGATGTCGCCGCGGTATCGCCGTCGACCACGTGAACGCGATCGGCCGCAACGCCGAACACGCTCGCCGCGAGCTGCGCCAGCATGGTCTTGGTGCCTTGGCCCTGTGCTGTCGCGCCGGTCGAAACCACGATCTGCCCGGATGCACCGATGCGGATAGCGCCGCTTTCGAACGGTCCGCGGCCGGTGCCTTCGACATAATTCGCGAGCCCGATGCCGAGAAGCCGTCCCACGCGCGCCGCCGCGGCGCGGCGTGCTGCGAACGTGTCCCAGTCGGCGGCCTTCAGCGCGCGCCGTTGGCACTCGGGGTAGTCGCCGCTGTCATAAGTCATCACACTGCCGTCGCGCTGCTTGATCGGCGTCGCGTAAGGCATTTTCTCCGGCGCAATGAGATTGCGCCGCCGCACCTCGTCGCGCGTAAGGTTTAACGTCCTGGCGATGCGGTCGAGGATGCGCTCCATCACGAAGGTGCCTTGCGGCCGGCCGGCGCCGCGCGTCGGCGCCACCGGCACCATATTGGTCAGGCACAGCGAAGCGACGAGGTGCAGCGCGGGCAGCACATAGGGCCCGATCATGTTGGTGATGCCATTATAGGGCAGCGCCACGCCGTAAGGCACATTGGCGCCGTGATCGTGATAGATGCGGCCGCGAATGCCGCCGAGCTTGCCCTCAGCGTCGAACGCAGCTTCGACGTCCCAGATCTGCCGCCGCTCCTGCACCGTCGCGGTGAAGCTTTCGAGCCGATCCTCGATCCATTTGATCGGGCGGCGCAGCAGCAATGCCGCCGCAGGGATCGCGATCTCTTCCGGATGAAACACGGCTTTGGGGCCGAAGCCGCCGCCAACATCGGGCGCCACCACACGCACCTGATGCTCCAATAGCCCCAGTGTCTGCGCCATCACTGTCTTGGCGCGATGTGGCGTCTGCGTGCCGTCCCACACCGTCAACAGATCTTCATTGGCGTCGTAGCGCGCGATTACGCCGCGCGGCTCGATCGAGAAGCCGCCGCCTTTGTCCATGCGGAACTGTTCGGCAAAACGATACGCCGCGGTCGCAAAGCTGCGTTCAACGTCGCCGTATTTGACGTTGTGTTCCGCCGTCAGATTGTCCGGACAATCAAGCCGCGCGCGCGACGCACCGGGCTGTAGTCCTTCATAAGGATCGGTGACGGCTGGCAATTCGTCGTAATCGACTTCGATCAAAGCCGCCGCGTCTTCCGCCGTGGGGCGATTGTCGGCCACCACAAGCGCAATCGGCTCGCCGGCATAGCAGGCTTCGTTGTCGACAAGACAACTCGGCTCGGCATCGAATTTCACCGCCGCCGCCGCAAGCGCCAGCGGAATGCGGTCGCAGGTCAGCAGCGGTCGCAGATCCGCATATAATAAGACGGCATGCACGCCGGGCAGCGCCTTGGCCGCGGCGGTATCGGCGCTTTTGATGCGGGCATGCGCGGAGCGGCTGCGCGCAAAGACCGCGTGCAACATGTCGGGCAAAACGATGTCGTCGATATAGCGCGCCTGGCCGCGCAAGAGCCGCGCGTCTTCGACGCGGGGCACCGAGCGCCCGATCAAGTCGCCCAACAACTCGCTCGACATATTGCCTTTCGCAGCTTTCGGCGTTTCCGCGTCGCCTGCCATTAGCGCATGATCCGGAAAAGTGGAAACCGGTTTTCAGAAAGATCATGCTCCGCCGCAATACGGCGTCGCTTCGCGCCAATTAAGTGCGCCCGATCGGCCTGTCAATCGTATTGTCATACAATACGACAATCGGCTAGAACAGGCCACCGTCAGCGGGGGCGTGAGCGGGTCGCAGTGGGTACAGGAGTGTCAATGAACGTCGACGCAAAGATCAAAGATGCCAAGCAGGACACCAAGGTCACCAATGCCGCGGCGCATTGGGGCCCGCGCTTTACCGTCAACGGCGTCGATTTCAGCGACTTCAAGGATGTGACGTCGGCGCTGCATAGCTGGGACGACTGGTGCCGCGCGTGGTCCGCCCGCGCCGGCGAGCACGAAGCGCGCGGCCGCGCTGCGCTGGTGCAGAAGCGCTATGTCAGCGCGCGCGATCATCTGCTTCGCGCTTCGGTCACTTATCACTTCGCCAAATATCTGTTCGTGCAGGACATGGCGCAGATGAAGGCCGCCCACGGCAAAGCCGTTGAATGCCTGACCGCGGCGCTGCCGCATATGGAGCCGCCCGGCGAACGCGTCCTCATTCCTTACGAGGGCAAGGAACTCGCCGGTGTGCTGCGCAAGCCGCGCGGCGTGCAAAAGCCGCCGATCGTGCTCATGACCATGGGACTGGATTCGACCAAGGAAGAGCTCGTCACGTTCCAGCAAACCTTTCTCGACCGCGGCATGGCCATTCTCGCTTTCGACGGGCCGGGGCAGGGCGAGGCGGAATACGATTTCCCGATCCGGCCGGATTACGAAAATGTCGTCGGCCCGGTGATCGATTGGCTCGAAGCCAGGCGGCCGGATGTCGACAGCAAGCGGCTCGGCATCTGGGGCATCAGCCTCGGCGGCTATTATGCGCCGCGCGCCGCCGCCTTCGAGAAGCGCATCAAGGCGGCGATCGCCAATTGCGGCCCGTACAATTGGGGGGCGCTGTGGGCGAAGCTGCCGGAGCTTACGCGCGCCGCCTATATCCAGCGCAGCCACAGCAAGAGCGACGCCGAAGCGCATAAGAAAGCCTTCGAGCTGTCGCTCGAAGGCGTCGGCGCCAAGATCGAATGCCCGATCTTCATCATTGCCGCAGGTCTCGATCGGCTCTGCCCGCCCGAGGACGCGCGGCGGCTCGCGTCGGAGGTCAAGGGCCCGGTCGAGTTGCTCGTCATCGAGGATGGCAATCACGTCGCTCACAATCGGCCTTACAGCTATCGTCCGCAGTCGGCGGATTGGATGGCGCAGCAATTGAGTGCAGTCGCAGCGAGATAATTCATGAACGACAAAGTCGTCGCTATTTCCTCTCTTGCGCTCGTGCCGCTGAAGCTCGAAGCCGCGCCGCTTCGTCGCAAGATCAGCGCGGCGCTGCGCCGCGCCATCGCGACCGGCGAGCTCAAGCCCGGCGACCGTCTCGTCGAAAAAGATTTGTGCCAGGAGCTCAATGTCAGCCGCACCTCGCTGCGCGAGGCGCTGCGCGAGCTGCAGGCGGAAAAGCTCCTCGTCGCGGTGCCGCGCGGGCTCGTCGTCGCCGAAATCAGCGAGGAGGATGCCGGCAACATTTATCAGGTCCGCGCCGCGCTCGAAGGCCTGGTCGCCGCTCAGTTCGCGCAATCCGCCAACGCGCTCGATGTCGAAAAGCTCAAGACCGCACTGCATCACCTGGAGGATGCCTATCTCGCCAAAGATTTCGAAAAAATCCTCGACGCCAAGAAGGGCTTTTATGATGCGATCTGCCTCGGCGCCAAGAACGCCGTGGTGCGCGATCTGCTCGATCATCTCGGCAACCGCATCAATCAATTGCGCGCGACGTCGCGCCAGGACGACAAGCGCTGGATCGCAAGCCTGACCGAGCTGAAGAAACTGGCCGGCGCTCTGTTCGCGCGCAATCCCAAAGCGGCGCGGGCTGCCGCCATCAAACATGTCGATGCCGCAGCGCGCACCGCCTTGCCCAAACACGGGTCCAAGCGGGGGTCAATGCGCGGGCGCAAGGTGGGCGCGGCAAAGACAAACGGCAAGGCGAAAATTCGGCTCGGCTAGATCGGCTAGGCTTAAGCCGAAGCTGCCAGGGCAAGTTGTGTATCGAAGACCGGCCTGCTCAAAATGCCGGTCAGGCTACCGTCACGGACATTGCTGAATCGCGACGCCTTGCTTGCGGGCGCGAGCGGAACTGGGCTTTACTGGATTCAATCGCCAAAGAACGCCAAGAAACAAGTTAAAGACTAAGGGAGTGCAGGGGTTGGACGCGCAAACCGATCGAATCCGCTTGTCGGCGGATGTAGGGGGCACATTCACCGACATTGCCGCGTTCAATGAGCGGACCGGCGAATTCAGCCTCGGCAAGACGCTCACGACGCCGGCGCGCCTGGTCGACGGCATTGCCACCGGCGTTCGCAAGGCCGGAACGACCTTCGCCGATGCGCGATTGTTTCTGCACGGCACGACGGTTGCCATCAACACTATCCTGGAGCGCAGCGGCGCCAAATGCGCGCTGCTCACCACGCAGGGCTTTCGCGACATCTACGAGATCGGTCGCGTCAACCGTCCGGAATCCTACAATCTGTTCTTTCAGAAACATCAGCCGCTGATCGAACGGGCGCTACGCTTTGAAATCCGCGAGCGCGTCGACGCGCAGGGCAATGTGCTGATCAAGCTCGACGAGGACCAGGTCCGCCGCATCGTCGAGGATCTGGTCCGCTCCGGCATCGATGCTATCGCCATTCTGTTCCTGCACTCCTATCGCAATCCGGCCCATGAGCAGCGGGCAAAGGCGATCGTGCAGGAGATGTGCCCGGGTCTGTTCGTCTCGGCATCGCATGAATTATCTCAGGAATATCGTGAGTTCGAACGCTCCTCGACGGTCGCCGCCAATGCCTATGTCGGTCCGCGGGTGCGCAACTACCTCTCGGGAATGAACACCCATCTCGGCGAGGCCAATTTCGACGGCACGTTCCTGATCGTGCAATCGACCGGCGGTTTGTTTGACGTTGATGAAGCGCGCGATTCCTGCATTCGCATGCTGGAATCGGGGCCGGCCGCCGGCGTGATCGGCACCAAGATTCTTTGCGACAGTATGGGCTTCGGCAATGCCATTGCCTTCGACATGGGCGGCACCACGGCGAAAGCCGGCGTCATCCATAACGGCCATGTGCTGATGACTGGCGGTGCGCTGGTCGGCGGTTATGCCACGGGGCTGCCGGTGCAAATGCCGATGATCGACATCCAGGAAGTCGGCACCGGCGGCGGCAGCATCGCGCGCGCGGGTCTTGCCGGCGCTTTGCGGGTGGGACCGGAAAGCGCAGGCGCGGCGCCGGGACCGGTCTGCTACGGCCTCGGCGGCGAGGAGCCGACCATCACAGACGCCAATCTCGTGCTCGGCCGGCTTGCCGCCGACCGCTTTCTCGGCGGCGAGATGAAGCTCGACGTCGAAGGTGCGAAAAAGGCGCTTAACGACAAGATCGCCAAACCCCTTGGACTGACACTGACCGAAGCCGCCGAGGGCATCCTGCGCATCGCGACCACGAAGATGTCGCATGTGGTGCGCTGGGTGACCACCGAGCGCGGGCTTGATGCCGCGGATTTCGCGCTGTTCGCCTATGGCGGCGCCGGTCCTTTGCACGCCGCCATGGTGGCGCGCGAATTGCGCATCGGCAAAGTCGTCGTTCCGCGCGCGCCGGGGCACTTCTCGGCCTACGGCATGCTGATGGCCGACCTACGCCGCGACTTCGTCCACACCTGGTTCACGCCGCTCGCCAAGGCGTCGTTCGCGGATATGGAAGATCTTTATCAGGACATGGAGCGGCGCGGCCGCGCCGGCATCAGCCATGCTCATGTCGATCTGCAGGAAATCGTCGTCTCGCGCGGCGCCGACATGCGCTATGTCGGTCAGGAGCATGCCGTCAGCGTCGAATTGCCGACCGAACTGTTCGCCGCCCAGGATCGCGACGGCATCAAAAGCTGCTTCGATGCCGTGCACGAGACGCGTTACGGCTATGCGTCGCCCGGCGAGCCGGCCGAGATCGTAAGCCTGCGCTGCGCCGTGGTCGGTCTCATGAGGAAGCCGCGCCAGCAGACCATGGCGGCCGGCGCGGCGGAGCCGCCGGCCAAGGCCTTCCGCAGCAATCGTCTGGTCTATTTCGCCGATTCAGGCTTTGTCGAAACGCCGACCTACGATCGCGCCGAACTTGTCGCGTCCAACACGATCAACGGCCCAGCGCTGATCGAGGAATATGCCTCGACCACGGTCGTGCATCCGGGCGATGTGCTCGACGTCGACGGCCTCGGCAACCTGATCATCGCAACCGGGAGAAGCTGACGATGAATGTCGCTTTCGACAAAAAGTCGGACGTCAAGACGCAAGGTGGGAGCGAAGGACGGATCGACCCGGTGACCGTCGAAGTGGTGCGCAACGGCCTCATCGCCGCGACCGAGGAGATGAAGACCAATCTGATGCGCACCGCCTATAACATGATCATCTACGAGGCGCTGGACTTCACCGTCGGCCTGTTCAATGCGCGCGGCGAGACGGTTTCGATCGGGCTCGGCCTGCCGATGTTCATTCGCGGCATGAGCGACACGGTCAAGGCCAAGATCAAGCACTATGGCCTCGACAGAATGGATCCGGGCGACATTCTCCTCACCAACGACGCCTATACGACCGGAAGCCATCTCAACCACATGACCTTCTCGGTGCCGATTTTCCACGACGGCGAAGTCGTCGCTTTTTCGAGCTGCATGGCGCATTGGCCCGATGTTGGCGGCACGCTGTCGGGCGTCACCACCGACATTTATTCCGAAGGCCTGCAGATGCCGATCGTGAAGGCCTATCGCAAGGGCGAGCCGAACCAGGATATTATCGACATCATCCGCATGAATGTGCGGGTGCCGGAAAATGCCATGGGTGATTTCCGCGCTCAGATCGCCGCGGTGAAGACCGGCGAGAAGCGCTTCCTCGAATTGATCCAGAAATACAGCATCGATGCCGTGCTCGGCTCCATCGACGCCATCATGAATCAGAGCGAAGCGGTGGCGCGCGAGCGCGTGCTGCAAATGCCCGACGGCGTCTATGAGGCGGAGTCCTATATGGACGACGATGGCGTTGCACTCGGCAAGCGCATTCCCATCCGCGTCAAGGTCGAGGTCGCGGGCGACCGCATGAAAGTCGATTTGTCGGATGTATCTAAGCAAGTCGCGGGCTTCTACAATTCCGGCGAGACCGCGGGCCGCGCCTGCTGCCAAGTCGCGTTCAAGTGCCTGACCTCGGCGCTCGATCTGCCGATCAATGACGGCCAATTCCGCGCGCTCGATATCGTGCTGCCGCCCGGCCGCGTCGTCAGCGCGCAGAAGCCGTCGGCGATGCGGATGTGGATGACCTTTCCGATGACCATCGTCGACACGATCTTCAAGGCGCTGGCGCCGGCGCTGCCCGATCGCGTCATTGCCGGCCATCACGCCGATCTTTGCGTCGCCCGGGTCAACGGCCGGCGTCCGGCCGATAACCGCTTCTTTATTTATCTCGGCGGTCTCGTCGGCGGCGGCTGGGGCGCCAAGCATGACAGTGACGGTATCAATGCCACCATCGCCATCAATGACGGCGACACCCACAACGGGCCGAGCGAGCAGGTCGAGGCGAAATATCCGGTTCTGGTCGAGCGTTATGCGCTGCGTGCCGATTCCGGCGGGGCCGGCAAATTCCGCGGCGGACTCGGCACCGAACAGATCGTGCAGATGCGCGCGAAAATCAGTTTCAACGCGCAGATGGACCGGGTGCGTTGCCGGCCGTGGGGTCTCTATGGCGGCCTCTCGGGTTTCGGCAATGCCGTCGCCATCCATCGCTTCGGCGAGGACGAGCAGGGATTTCAAAACGGCAAGGCCTTCGATCAGATTCTGGAGCCGGGCGACGCTTACATCATCCGCTCCGGCGGCGGCGGGGGCTACGGCTCGCCGCTCGAGCGCGAACCGGAAAAGGTCGAGCGCGACGTGCGCCAGGGCTATGTCACCAAAGAATCCGCCGAGACGCATTACGGCATCGTATTTCGCGACGGCGCGCTCGACGTCGATCTGGTCCGCACGCAGGCGCGCCGCGAAGACATGCGCAAGCAAGGCCTGCCGGTCAACGATCCGGAAATCCCGGATGCGCCGGGCGAGGGCTGGTCGCGCAATCTCAATCGCCGCCGCCCGCAGGACAATCGCCAGCTGAGCGATGACGAGCGGCTGGTCATCGCCATGTCCGGGCGGTGTTGTTGACGCACTGATAGACGACAACAATCGCAATCGAAAAAAATGAGAAATTCAGGGGGAGATCATAATGAGCAAGAGTGCGGCATCACGCGGCATCTTGAATAATCGCGGCCTCATCGCTGCCGCAGCGGTCGGCGCGGCGCTAGCGTTCGCCGCCGCGCCCGCGCGGGCGCAATCCGGCGCGCCGATCACGGTCGGCGTCATCACCGAATTGAGCGGGTCTTACTCGTTCTTCGGCACCGCCTGCCGCCAAGGCATCGAATATGCGCAGAAGAAGATCGCGGCCGAAGGCGGCGCGCTCGGCCGCCCGCTCAACTTCAAGATCGTCGACGACCAGACCAATCCGGCGCAGGCGGTGGCGGCCGCGCGCAGTTTCGACGTCCAGGACAATGTGCTGGCGCTGACCGGCCCGACCAGTTCGGATATCGCGCTCGCCGTCTATGGTTATGCCGAACAGAACAAGGTGCCGTTCGTCGTCCCGGTCGCCGCCTTTGCGCAACTCACCAAGCCCGGCACGCATTACACCTTCCGCATCGAGTCTGACGCCGTGGGCTGGGGCTACGCTGCGGCGAAATTCATCGCCGGACAAAAGCCCGGCGCCAAGGTCGCTTTGATGTATAATGACATCGCGCTCGCCCGCGCCATCGTTGCCGGCATCAAATATCAGGCGCCGAAAGAGAACATCAGCATCGTCTCCGATATTCTGTTCCCGCAAGGCAGCAACGACGCCACCGTGCAGGCGGCGCAGATCGTCGCCGCCCAGCCGGATTACGTCTATCTCGCGACCGTCGGCGCCTTCGACGTGACGGCGACCAATCAACTGCTGGATCTCGGCATTAAGCCCGAGCAGATCATCCACAATGTCGGCACCACCACCACGCTGCTGGGCTACGGGCAACGCAGCGTCGGCTTGATCTACGGTTCGTTCTTCGACACCAATCTCGATAATGTAACGCCGGCCGGACGCGCATTCGCGGACGACTACCTCCAGACCGTCGGGCGTATCCCAGGCTATATCGAGAATTTCTGCTACAACACGCCCTATATCATCAAAGCGGCGCTCGAAAAGGCCGGCAGCGTCGATCGTGAGAAATTCCGCGACGCCATGTCGGCGCTCAATATGGTCGAGCCGACTTCGGGCGTTCCGATCTCCTTCGACAAGAACGGCGCGCGCAAGGAGTATATGTATTACATGCAGCTGACCGGCGTTGCGCCGCCGAAGAGCTATACCGCTAAGAAGCTGTTCTATATCGAATGGGCGCCGGAAACGCTGCCGGTTTATGATCTCGTCAAATAAAGCCGGGCCCGCCGCAGAGCGGAGACTGCGATGATGAGTAGCGCCGTGCTCCTGGTCGCGATCTCGGTGATCACGACGGGTCTGGTGCTCGGCGTCATCTTTTCGCTGGTCGCCGCCGGCGTCACCATCGTCTATGGCAGCATCTGGCTGCCGAATGCCGCGAACGGCCAGTTCTTTCTCTCTGCGGCATTGATCTGCTGGAGCTTTGCCACCTGGCTGGCCATGCCGATCTGGGCCGCTGCTTTGCTCACATTATTGGTGAGTCTGCCGATCAGCTATTTCCTCGAAGCCACCCTGATCCGGCGCTTCTACGACGTGCCGGACCGCAACATCGCTTACTTCGTGGTCACGCTCGGCGTCACGCAGATCCTGTCGGGCATTTTCTCGGTCACCTACGGCCGCTGGAGCGATCAGTTCAATCTGCCGCCGATCGTCGGCGGCATCACCTTCATCGGCCCGTTTCCGATGACCAATAACCGCATCTTCGTCCTTGTAGCGGCAAGCGTTCTGCTGGCGCTGCTGTTCATCATGCTGCGGTTTCATCCTTACGGCCGTGCGCTACGTGCGGTGTTTCAGAACCGCGAGGCCGCGGCGCTGCGCGGCGTCAATGTGCGCGCGATCTACCGGCTGTCTTTTGTGGTCGGCATGTTGTCGATCTTTGCCGGCGGCATCCTCTACGGCATGGCCTACAGCTTCGACCTGACAGTGGCCTGGACCATGGCGGTGACGGCTTTCGCTATCATGATCGTCGGCGGCCCGGGCTCGGTGCTCGGCGCCGTCGTGGTCGGCATGGTGTTCGGCTTCACCCAGGCCGGCGTCAGTATTTTCGCCAATCCGACGGTCGCGACATTCTCCTACCTCGCCGCCATGCTGGCGATCCTGCTGATCAAACCGTCCGGGCTGTTTGCGCGATGAGGCGATTGCTCGACACCGCATTCAAGCCGCAGCTCGTGCTCTTGCTCGCAGCCGGCCTGCTCTTGACCATCGTGCTGCGCGAGAACCGCTTCCTCGCCTTCGTCAGCGGCATCACCATGATCAGCATCATGTGGGCCGCCGGCATGAATCTGCTCACGGGCTTCACCGGCCTGGTGTCGCTCGCTTATGCCGGGATCGCCGGGGTCAGCGCCTATATCATGGTCGGACTGGTGATGCGCTTCGGCTGGTCGTTCTGGCTCGCGATGCCGCTCGCCGCCGTGAGCGCGGCTGCGGTCGGCGTACTGCTTGGCCTGCCGTCGCTGCGGCTCAAGGGCTTCTACTTTGCGCTGTCCTCGCTCGTCATTCAGACCGTGCTGAGCCTCGGCTTCGTCTATTTCGTCAATCTGACCAATGGCGACACCGGCATCAGCCAGATCCCGCCGCCGGATATTCCGTTCACCACCGCGACGCTACGCGGCGCGAGCTTCGATGTCCTTTTGACGATCGCGGCGTGGCTCAGCCTGGTCGCCGTCTGGGCCATCGTGCAGTCGCCGTTCGGCCGCCGCCTGATCGCGATCCGCGAAGATGAAGTTCTGGCCGAGGCGATCGGCATCAATGTGGTGCGCAACAAGATGCTGGTGTTTTTCGTCGGCTCGCTGTTCGCCGGCGTCGGCGGCGCGCTTTACGCCACCTATGTCGGCTTTGCCTCGCCGCGGAGCTTCGATCTGCTCTCGAGCTTGAGCATCTGGCTGATGGTTACCTTCGGCGGCCGCGGCACTTTGATGGGTCCGGTGGTCGGCGCGCTCATTCTCGCCCCGGTGCCGTTCATGCTGCAGCAATACGATACGCTGAAAGACGTGATCTATGGCGCGCTGATCATTGCCGTGATCGTGCTGATGCCGGGCGGCATTTACGGCGCGCTGACGCGCGGCGCCCAGTCGTGGCCGGCGCTGCGCCGCTCGCTTGCGAGTCGCTCTGAAGGGCTGCCCGAAGAATTTCCCAAGGAACTGCCGCAATGACCGACCTGTTCACGGCGCATAATCTTTGCAAGCGCTTCGGCGGCGTTCACGCCTTGCGCAATGTCGATGTGACGCAGCGTTCCGGCGAGACGCTCGGCATGATCGGGCCGAACGGTTCCGGCAAGACGTCGTTCGTCAATGCCGTGACCGGCGAGCTCGCGCTCGACAGCGGCAAAGTCGATTTCGAAGGCGCAGACATTACCGGCGCGCGTCCGCACAAAGTGGCCGATGCCGGGCTCGCCCGCACGTTCCAGGCGGTGCGGCTGTTTGCCCGACTCTCCGTGCGCGACAATCTCGAGACCGCGATGCTGGTGCTCGAAGATCGCGCACATACGCTCGAAGCCGCCGAGCGGGTCGAACTGCTGCAATGGCTCAAGCTCGACAGCCGGCTCGATGCGATGGCCGGCAGTCTCACGTTATTCGAGCAGCGCCGGCTCGAGCTCGCGATGCGGCTCTTGATGCGGCCGCGGCTGATCATGCTCGACGAGCCGGTCGGCGGCCTCGCGCCGGGCGAAATCCGCGCCATGATGCAGATCCTGCAGGAGCTCAAATCGCGCTGCGCGATCTTCGTCATCGAGCACACGATGCGCGTGATCCGGGAGCTTGCCGACCGCGTCGTCGTTCTCATCACCGGCGAAAAGGTCGCCGACGGCCCGCCCGCCGAAATCCTCAAGGACAAGCGCGTCATCGAGCAATATCTGGGGACAGCGCATGCTTGAGACCGAGGCGCTGGTCATCAAATACGGGCCGTTCCTCGCGCTCGACGGCGTCGATATCAGCGTCGGCGACGGCGAGATCGTCGGCGTCATCGGTGCCAACGGCGCCGGCAAGAGTTCGCTGGTTCGCGCCATTGCTGGGCTGGTGCCGGCGGCGTCAGGCCGCGTCGCGTTCAAGGGCAGGGCGCTTGGCGCCGAGCCGCCGCATCAGCGCAACCGCATGGGCATCGCGCTCGTGCCCGAAGGCCGCGGCCTGTTCGCGCGCATGTCGGTCGAAGAGAATTTGATGATGGGCGGTTATCCGCTGCCGACGCGCCACCGCATGGCCGACAATATGCAGCGCTGCTTCGATCTGTTTCCGGTGCTGCGCGAGCGGCGGCATCAGCTCGCCGGCACGCTGTCGGGCGGCCAGCAACAGATGCTGGCTGTCGGCATGGGCCTGATGTCGGAGCCCAAGCTGCTCATTCTCGACGAGCCGTCGCTGGGGCTCGCCCCGATCGTCATCGGTGAGATCGGCGAACGCCTCAAGCAGCTCAAATCACTCGGCATGACCATCCTGCTCGCCGAGCAGAATGCGACGCTCACCGGCAACATCACCGACCGCATCTATGTGCTGCAGACCGGCCGCGTGCGCTACCACGACAGGCCGGATGTGCTGTTCAAAATGCCCGAAGTGGCGGAGAGCTTCCTCAGCATCTGAGACGGCCGCGCCGCGACGGCCGCCGCCGCTCGCCAAAAATAAGGGCCTTCCAGCGGGGTTAGACAGGGTACTTGGCCGCGCAAATCGCGTGCAACAATCCTGCATTTGCCAGCCACGATCATCTGGATTATATTGGATCCAATAATATCCATTGATTCCCAAGGAGATCGCGCGATGGCGCTGGAGCTGTTGGAACCGACTGTCGCCGATCGTCCCGCGACATTTACCGGCGCACCGCGCCTGGAGGATGTTCGCGGCAAGCGCTTGGGCTTCGTCGACAACAGCAAGTGCAATGCCGATCTCTTCATCAAGCGGCTGTGCCATCAGTTCGGCGATCGCTATGCCGTCGTGCCCGGTCCGATCGTGCGCAAGCTGGCGCCGAAGGATCGTCTGAGCGAGGCCGATCTGTCGCGGCTTGCCCAATGCGATGCCGTGGTGCTGTGCTTCGGCGATTGCGGCACCTCGACTTCGATCAATGTCGCCGACGCCGTGGAGATCGAACGGCGCGGCATTCCGACCGCCGCCGTGTTCAGCACGGCTTTTGCCGAAGCTGCGCGCAAACAGGCCGCCGGCCGCGGCTTGGCGGAACTGCCGCTGGTGAAAATCCCGCATCCGATGCACACCGCGCTGCAGAGCGCAGTCACCGAGCGCGCCGATGCGGCGCTCGAGGGACTGGTCGAGCGCCTGACCCGCGACACGAAAAGCTCCGCGGCCGTGACAGCGCCGCATCGGTTCGACGGCGCCAACGACAATGACGACCAGGAAATGCTGTTCGCTCGCGGCTGGACCGACGGGCTTCCGGTCGTGTTCCCGACCGTCAACAAAGTCGCCGCCATGATCGAGGCCTCGGGCCGCGACGCCAAGGACCAGATCGGACCGATTCCGCCATGCTGGCGCGACGCCGCCATCGAAAAGATCGCCATCAACGCGGTGATGGCCGGATGCAAGCCGGATTATTTCCCGGTCGTGCTCGCGGCGATCGATGCGCTGCTCGACAGCGACTGCCAGCTCTACGGCATTCAGACTGCAACCAACACCACCGCGCCGCTTCTCATCGTCAACGGTCCGATCGTCGACAAACTCGACATCAATGCCCGCGGCAATGTGTTCGGCCAGGGCGCGCGCGCCAATGCCACGATCGGCCGCGCCGTACAGCTCGTGCTGCGCAATATCGGCGGCGACATTGCCGGCGAAACCGACATGGCGACCCATGGCCAAGCCGGCAAGTTCAGTTCCTGCATTGCCGAGGCCGAGGCCGACAGTCCCTGGTCGCCGCTGCATGTCGATGCCGGCTTCGCCGCGGATGACAACACCGTCACCGTGATCGGCGCCTCGGGGCCGCACAATATCTTCACCTACGGCTGCAAGACCGGCCAGGACATTCTCGAGCACTTCATCGGCGCGACCACAGCGCTCGGCCACAACAACATCATCTTTCCGACCGGGCCGCTGTTTGTCGTCAGCCCGGAACATGCCGGCACTTTGGCGCGCGACGGCATCGGCAAAAAGGAAATTCGCAATGCCGTGTTCGAGCGCGCCCGCATC
This sequence comes from Xanthobacteraceae bacterium, assembly GCA_035483735.1. Lineage (GTDB taxonomy): Bacteria > Pseudomonadota > Alphaproteobacteria > Rhizobiales > Xanthobacteraceae > BOG-931. Next base: position 15,230 of record DATHPQ010000039.1, read on the forward strand.
CCGTTGTCGCGCTTCGCCAAGCGCAGCGTCGAAGGCTTGCGCCACCGCCGCTCTCGCTGGTTCGCCGAAGTCGGCGATCCCGATCATATCGGCGTTGCGGACCGGCCCGAGGACATCAACGTCGTCGTTGCCGGCGGCGCCGGCATCCATTCGTTGTTCGTGCCGACGGCCTTCAGTTATCGGCCGGTGACGCGGCGCATCGCGCGCACGAGCTAATCAGGAAGCACAATAAAGCGCGTCCTGGGCCCGTCCGAGGACGCGACAAGTGGTAGTTTCGCGCGGCCAAGCACGATACGCTTCGGCCGGTCGCTTGAAGCGAGCACCGTCGAGCGCAATGGCGTGAAGAGAGCGGGGGCGCAGGCGACGCAGGGGGAGTTGATGTCGGATACCCAACATGCCGTCGCGTCCGGCGCCGCTTCACCCGGCGCGAGATCGGCCGGAACCCAACAAACGTCGATAAAATTCTGGGGCCTGCTGATCGGCGTCGCGGCGCTCGCCGCCATCATCGCCATGCCGCAACCGGCGGGGCTATCGGTCGCCGGGCAATACATGCTGGGCATATTCGCCTTCGCGGTCATTATTTGGATGACCGAAGCAGTGGAATATGCCGCGAGCTCGATCATGCTGATGGCCTTGATGGCTTTTCTGCTCGGGCTCGCGCCCGATCCGGCGCATCCGGAACGGGCGCTCGGCACCGGTGCCGCGCTGTCCGTGACGCTCGACGGGTTCACCAATCCCGCCGTCGCACTGATCGCGGCGTCGTTAGTGATCGCCGCGGCCATGGCGATCACCGGGCTCGATCGTCGCCTCGCCTTCAAGGTGATTTCGCTGCTCGGCACCAGCCGCAGCCGCCTGCTCATCGGCACCATTGTCGTCATGGCGGTGCTCGCCTTTTTCATTCCGACCGCCTCCGCACGTGTCGCCTGCTTGACGCCGATCATCCTCGGCCTGATCTCGGCCTTCGGCATCGACAAGAAAAGCCGCGTCGCCGGCATGCTGATGATGTCGATCTGCTATCTGTCGCTGATCTGGGCGATGGGGATCGCGACCGGCGCGGCGCAGAATGTCTATGTCAATGCGCTGATGGAGCGCACCATCCACACGCGGATTTCGTGGGCGGATTGGTTGATCGTCGGCGCGCCGTTCTCGCTGGCGCTGAGCGTCGCGCTGTATTTTTTGCTCATGAAAATGATGGCGCCCAGGTCAGGCGAAGTCTTGGCAGGCGAAGTTTTGGCGGGCGAGACCGCGGCGGGGAACGACAACATTCCATCCGCTCCGGAGAAGCTCGGTCCGATGACGCCGGATGAGATTAAGCTTCTGATCTTTTCGGTCGTATTGCTCGGATTTTGGGCGACGGAAAAGAAATTGCACGATTTCGATTCGTCGACGGTCGCCGTCGCGGCCGTGGCGCTGATGTTCGTGCCGGGAATCGGCATGTTGAAATGGCCGCAAGTGCAGGCGCGCGTGCCGTGGGGCATCCTCATTCAGCTCGGCGTCGGCGTCGGCCTCGGCACCGCGCTGTTAAAAACCGGCGCCGCGGCGTGGCTCGCCTCTTATGTCGTCACGGTCTTCGACGTGCAGCATTTGTCGGTGTTCGCGATCCTCGCCGTGCTGTGGCTGTTCCTGATCGTGGTCCATCTGGGCTTTGCGAGTGGTGCGGCGATGGCGACCACCATGATCCCGGTGATGATCAGCATGCTGCAGCAGACGCAATTGCCGATCCAGAAGATCGCCGGCATCACCATGCTGCTGTCCTTCGTGACCAGCGTCGGCTGGATTCTTCCGATCAACGGCCCGCAAAACATGCTGGCCTACGGGACCGGAACCTTCGAGGCGCGCGACTTCATTCGCGTCGGCCTTGTGCTCACCGCGATCGCCTATGTGATGCTGCTTGCCTTCGCCGCCACTTATTGGCGCTGGCTCGGCTACACGTAAATAAAGGTCGAAAATGCCGTTGCGTACACCATTGCAAGACTCCGGCGCGGCCACCACAGCCGATGCCGCCTATCAGGCGTTGCGGCAGGGTATCCTGCAGGGCGATCTTGCGCCGGGTGAGCGGCTGCGCAGCGACGCGCTGGCGAACGATCTCCGTGTCAGCCGTACGCCCGTGCGCGAAGCTTTGCGCAAGCTCGAGGCTGAGGGGCTGGTCGAGCGCTCCGGCTCGGGCCTGATCGTGCGCGAATTCAGCGAGAAGGATCTCACCGAACTGTTCTATGTGCGCGAGGCGCTCGAAGGCATGGCGGCGCGCTTGGCGGCGGAGAACGCCACGCCGAGCGAGATCGCCGAAATCCGGGAAATGCTCGACGACATGGAGGCGGTGCGGCAGCGCGGCGATATCGCGGCGCTGCGGCCCCTGACCGCGGAGTTTCACAGACTGATCTGCCGCGCCGCGCATAACGATCGCCTGTTGCAGTCGCTGAAAAGCCTGCTCGACCATGTCCGGCAGATGCGGACTTCCACGCTTTATGTCGCGGGCCGACCGGCCGAGGCGTTGAAGGAGCATCGCGACCTCCTTCAGGCTATCGTGGCGCGCGACCCCGACCGCGCCGAGGAGCTTGCGCGCGCGCATCGACGCAAGACACTCGAGCTGCGCAAGGACATGTTGCGCGCGCAGTTGCGCGAAAGCCGCGGCAATGGCAGCAATGTCCGCGATGGGCGGCAGCAGGACTGACCGGCGCCGCGTGACGCGCAGTGGGAAGGCCGAAAGCTGCAGAGATTTTGATCGCAAGAGATTCACAAGAGATTCAAATGGCCGGTGAAACAAAGAGGCTCGCGGAGTTCGCGACCGCATTGCGCTACGAAGATATTCCCGAACCGGTGATCGCCATCACCAAAGCGTGCCTGATCGATGCCGTTGCGGTGGCGCTGTTCGGCTCCGGTCTGCCTTGGGGCAAGAGCGTTGCGGACTTCGCGTTTCATGTTGGCGAAAGTGCGGGTGGACATTCGAACGGCAAAGGCGCGAGCACGGTGCTGAGCCCGGCGCTGCGCCGCGTCAGCGCGCCGGCCGCCGCTTTGGCCAACGGCACCTTCGCCCATTCGTTCGAATTCGACAATCTGCGGCAGCCAAGCGTCGGCGTGCATCCGGGTTCGACCGCCTCGCTCGCCGCGCTCGCCGTCGCCGAAGAGTTCGACGTGTCTGGGCGCGACCTGATCACGGCTCTGGTCGCCGGCAATGAATGCATGCTGCGCACCGGGCTTGCCGCCAAGAGCACCAGCGAGCATTTCGGTTTCCACGCGCCGGGCCTGACCGGCGTATTCGGCTCGGCGATCGCGGCGAGCCGCATCATGGGCAATGACGCGCACAAGACCACGATGGCGATCGGCATCGGCGGTTCGTTCGGCTCTGGCCTGCTCGCCTTCGCCAAAGCCGGCAATGGCGGCATGGTGAAACGGCTGCATATGGGCCGGGCGGCCGAAGGCGGCGTCACCGCGGCCTATCTCGCCGCACGCGGCTTCGAGGGGCCCGACGTCGTGCTCGAAGGCAAATTCGGCTATCTCGACGTTTACGCCGAAGGCGGCGATCCGGCGCTGCTTGTCGAAGGGCTCGGCACGCGCTGGGACAGTCTGAACATCTGGTTCAAGATGTTTCCCTGTCATGTCACGGCGCAGGCGCCGGTGCGCGCCATTCGGGAATTGCAGCGCCGGCACAAATTCACCGCCGATGACGTCGCCCGGATCGTGCTTGCGGTTTCCGACAAGGTGCTGTCGCATCACGCCGATCGCGCGCCGGCCGATGTCGGCACCGCGCAATACAGCGTGCCGTTCAGCGTCGCGCTCGCTCTGTTTCGCGACCCCGCCGATCCACAGGCTTTCCTGGACGGTCCGAACCAGAACCCGAAAATCCTCGAGATCTGCCGCGCCATCGAACTGCGCCCCTATGGAACCGCGATCGCCGCCGGCCTCAACAGCACCTGCCGGCTCGACGTGACGCTCAAGGACGGCCGCGTTTTATCCGTCGACAAGGCCGACGGCGACGAGCGCGACCCGTCGGCTGCGGTCGAGCCCTTGGTCGAAAAGAAGTTTTTCAATCTGACCAGCGCGCTGCCGGGGGATCGTCCGGCCGAATTGCTGGCGCGGCTGAAGACCATCGAGCACCGCGCCATCGCATCGCTTTTCCATTTCTAGGCTGCGCGGCGAAATACCGGTATTCTGCTGTGGTTTACCACGGCTGTGATGGCGTTTCGGGCTTTAATTCCTGCAACCTTTGCGATAAGGAAAAGATCAGTACTAATACTTATGAGGAAAAATCCGGGGCGACGCGCGACCACTGACATCGATACGGGGAGCTTGGCCGCCGCCGAGCGTGAAAGCCGCTAAAGATGGCCGAAGAAACCGCATCCTTCGCGAACACGCTATCAGGCGAGATTTTTGTCGTCGATGACGACGCAGCCATCCGCGATCTGTTGGCGATGCTGCTGTCGCGGCGCGGCTACAAGGTCGCGGGCTTTGCCGACGGCCCAAGTCTGATCGCGGCGATGCGGACACAAAGCCCGGCCTGCATCCTGCTCGACGTGCACATCCCGGGCAAATCTGGGCTCGATATCCTCAAAGAGCTGAGCGCGCGCAACCATCCGGCCCCGGTCATCATCATTTCCGGCAAGGGCGACATCGCCATGGCGGTGGACGCCATCAAAAGCGGCGCGCTCGATTTCATCGAAAAGCCGTTCAGCGGTTCCGATGTCGTCGCCCGCGTCGAGGACGTGATCGCCGCCGATCTCAAGCGTAAGGCCACGGGCCGCGTCGACGAGAAGTCGCAGTTCTATTTCCCCGGCCGCGAGCCGCTGACGGCGCGCGAGCAGGAAGTGCTCGGCCAGCTCGTCGAGGGCGCCACCAACAAGGAAGCCGGACAGACTCTCGGCATCAGCTACCGCACCATCGAAATTCACCGCGCCCGGATCATGGAAAAGCTCAGCGCCAAGAACGCCGCCGACCTGATGCGTATCGTGCTCAGCGAGAACCGCTCCGAAAAGGTCACGCGGAGATAATCCGCGCCATTCTTCACACTGCTTGTTGCTGCGCTGAACCGGCAACCGTATCGCCGCTTGAATTGTCGTCCACTGCGCCGAGCGCGGCGCGGATCATCTGTGCCAATTGCTGCTTGCGATAGGGCTTGGCCAGCAGCAGCACGCCCGGATCGAGCCGGCCGTGATGCACGATCGCGTTTTCGGCATAGCCCGACGTGAACAGCACTTTGATCCCCGGCCGGCGCCGGCGCGCCTCGTCGGCAAGCTGCCGGCCGTTCATCGTGCCCGGCATGACGATGTCGGTGAAGAGGAGGTCGATCGGCGTGTCGCCGTCGATCAGCGCCAGCGCTTCGGCGGCATTGGTTGCGGCCAGCGTCCGGTAGCCGAGCGCCCGCACTTGGGCGATGACATAAGTGCGCACCAGCGCATCGTCTTCGACGATGAGCACGGTCTCGTAGCCGCCATGGATCGGCTCGGCCGGCGCCATATCGGTGAATTGCTGCGCCGTCGCGGCGCGCGGCAGATACATCTTGATCGTGGTGCCGTGGCCGACTTCGCTATAGATCTTGATGTGGCCGCCGGATTGTTTGACGAAGCCATAGACCATGCTCAGCCCGAGGCCCGTGCCTTTGCCGAGCACCTTGGTGGTGAAAAACGGCTCGAATACTTTGTCGATGATGTCCGGCGCGATGCCCGAACCGTTGTCACTGACCGCGATCATCAGATAGGGGCCGGGGCTTACTTCCTCGTTCATGCCGGCGTAGTTGTCGTCGAGGATGGCATCCGTGGTTTCAAAGGTGAGCTTGCCGCCGTCGGGCATCGCGTCGCGCGCATTGAGCGCAAGGTTGAGCAGCGACGTCGTCAATTGGCTCGGATCGATCAAGGCCGAGGAGGCATTGTCGTCGAGCATGGATTCGATCTCGATATTGCCGCCGAGCGTCGGGCGCAGCAGCCGGCCCACTTCCATGATCAAGGCGTTGACGTTGGTGTCGCGCGGCTGCAGCGGTTGCCGGCGCGAGAAGGCGAGCAGGTGATTGGTCAGTTCGGCGCCGCGTTCGGCGGCGTCGTCGATCATCTTGGCGATTGCGGCAAGTTCCGGTCGGTCGGCGACGCCTTCTTCGAGGATTTCGATGGTGCCGGTGATCACCGTGAGGATATTGTTGAAATCGTGGGCGACGCCGCCGGTCAATTGCCCGACCGCTTCCATCTTCTGCGCCTGGCGCAACTGCCGATCGGTTTCGCGCGCTTCGGAGACGTCGTGATAAACCACGACGCCGCCCGCGGCTTGTTGCGAGCCGGCGCGAATGGGTCCGCCGGTGGCGACAAACGTGATCGGCTTGCCGGCATGCGGATAGTGCACGGTGAGCTCGTAATCCTCGAACGACTCGCCGCGAACGGCACGCATCAACGGCCGTTCCTGCAACGGCATCGGCGTCACGCCGTCAGCCATGAAGATTTGCTGGGCGTAGGTCCATTGCGCCGGACTCATGCCCTCCCTGATATTCATGACGCGCTGTGCCGCGGCATTGCAGAGCACGATATTGCCGTCCCGATCGCCCACCAGAACGGCGTCCGCCATGCTGTTAATGGTGTTGTCGAGGATTTCGGTGATGCGGCGGCGCTCGTGCATCTCCTGCTCGATCCGTTCCTTGGCCTTGATGCTCTCGGTGATGTCGCGGGCGACTGAACAGGCGCCGATGACGCTGCCGGAGGCGAGCTTGATCGGCGCGACGCTAAGCGAAACCGTGATGGCGCGGCCATCCTTGCTCAGCCTGACTGTTTCGTAGTTATCGAGGATCTCGCCGCGGGCGATCGTGTCGAAGATGTAGGGCACTTCGTGGTGCCGGTCGTCGGGTACGATCTGGTCGATGCTGCGGCCGAACATTTCCTTGTCGGTCCAGCCGAATAGCCGCACCGCGGCCGGATTCCAACTGGTGACGACGCCGTCCGAGGTCAGGGTGATGATGGAATCGTTCGACGATTGCACCGCGGCGCTCAGTAGCCGTTCGCGGTCGGTGCGACGTTCGAGCTCGGCTTCGGTGCGGCGGTGCTCGGCAACCTCTTTTTCCAGCGACGCTGTCTTGTCCTTGACCTCCGCCATCATGCGCGCGAAGGCGCGCGCCAGCACGCCGATTTCACCGGTTGCCGCGGGCATGGCGGCTTCCGGATCGCGCGGGAAGGCTTGCACCGCCGTCGTCATCTGGACCAGCGGCCGCGTCATCGAGCGGGCGAGCAGCACAGCGAATAAAGTGGCGCACAGCACCGCGACGAGGCCGGCAAGCAGCGTCGATTTGCCGACCGCCGTGATCGGCGCCATGACGGTGGACAGCGGCGTGACTTCGAGGATGCCGACACGCGGACCGCCCGCGAGCATCACGGAGGCGAGACCGACCAGCGTCGTCTCGCCTTGGGCATCGGTGAGAAGCGAAGACTTCACCGCGTCGGATTGCAGCGCCGCGGCAAAGGTAGGGAAGTCGTCCTGCCAGCGTTCGGGTTTGCCGAGGTCGGCGGCGAAGAGCTGGGCGGGGCCGGGATGAACCAGATAATTGCCGCGGCTGTCGACGACATAGATATGCGCGCCGGGCTGCGGACTTGCCGCGAGCTCATGCAGGATCGGCTGCATGTCGACATTGATGACCGCCATGCCGAACGGTTGATGATCGGGCGTTTCGATGATGGCCGCGATGCGCAACACCGGAATGCGCACGGCGCGCCGCCGCCCCATACTGAGTTGAACCGGCGAGACATAGATCTCTCCGGGCGGCGTCGCCTGCGCCGCTTTGAAAAAATCGAGAGCGCCCGTGTCCTCCAACTGGCCGTCGGGGACGACACGTATCGCGCCGTTCTCGCCGAGACGGTCAACCCGGACCAGTTCACGGCCGCCGGCGAAGTCGATCAAGCGGAATATATTGTAGGCCGGCTTGGCCGCGAGCTCGGCGGCGAAACGCCGAGCCAGGCGCTCCCGCCATGCCGCCTCTGTGATCCCACCTTCTGGATCGGTGCCGTCGGCAAGATGCGCGCGCACGATGCCGGCAATGGCCGCGGCCTCGCGAAATCCGGCGGCGTCTTCGCGCGCGCCGCGGACAGCCGCGGCAAGCGTCGCCGCCAGCACCCGCACATGAACCTCGATACGTTCGGCGGCGCGCGGCAGCGTCGCCGATCTGATATTGCGGTAGGACAGCAAGCCGACCGACAGCGCGGTCACCAGGACCAGCGCCACCATTGCCAACGCCATGCGCGTGGAAAGTTTCATAGCTATTCAATTAGCCGTTCGATCGGAACTCCGAAGCCCAACTCCAATTGTTCAGTTTAACCGTAAAACACGAAAATGCTGACTGATTCGCCGGTTATTTGCAGGCTAATTTGCCCACATGAATCCGCCGAGCCGGCATTGCCGGGCGCCGCGCTTGGGCGGTCTCGCGCTGTCACTGCCGCCGCGCAATCTCCATGCGCGCTTGGGCGAGCGTCTCGTCCGGCGCGCCCGAGGCGTCGATGATCTCCCAGGTGACATCGCCGATGGCGAAGTCTTCCTGGCGCTGCGCCACGGCGGCATCGGCGTCGGATGCATCGGGGCCGCGCCCAGCGACGCGGGCGAGGCGGGTCGGCAGGTCGGCGACCAGGAACAGGCCGTGGAAATCGGCGCCGGCCGCGGCCGCCGCGGTTTCGAGCGCCGTCCGCTCTTGCGGCTTGGCAAACACCGCGTCCGCAATCGCACAATGGCCGGCGCGGGCGACGCGACCGGATTTTTCGTTCAGCACCGCGTAGATTCTGTCGGTCACCTCCGGCCGATAAGCCTCCGGCGGAAGGCGGTCGGTTTCGGCCACGCCGAACAGCGCCTTGCGCTCGACATCGGAGCGAAACACCAGCGCGCCGGGCATCGGCGGCAAGAGCGGCGCGAGCGCCCGCGCCAGCACCGATTTTCCGGTGCCCGACAATCCGCCGGTGCCGACGATGACCGGCTTTGCCGGCATCAGCAGATCGAGCGCCAGCTTGAAATAGCTCTTGGCCGCGCGCGCGAGCTTGTCCTTGTCTTCCGTCATGTCTTCAGTCTTGGCGAGCGCGAGCCGCGCCGCCGTCACTTTGGCGCGGATTGCCGCGCGCAACGACATGAAGAACGGCAGCGCGGCGATGCCGTCGCAGTCCTCGATCCGCCGCGCCGCGGCAAAATATCCGTTCAGCACCTCGTTGGCCGCGCGCAGCAGACCGCGCTCGACGAGATCCATCAACAAAAACGCGAGATCGTAGAGCAGGTCGCCCGAGGCGAAGATCGGATCGAATTCCAGCGCATCGAACGCGACCGTTTCGCCGCCGAGAATGGCGACATTGCCGAGATGCAGGTCGCCGTGGCCGCGGCGGATCAGGCCTTGCGCGCCGCGCGCGGCGAGGAGGGGGCGCAGGCGGTGAAAGGCGGCGAGCGATTTTTGCTCGAGCAGATCGATCAGATGATCCGGAAACAGCTCGTCATGGTCGCGATTGCGGTGTCCTCGATCATCTTGTTCGCGAGGACCCTGTTCTCGCTCGCCGTGCTTTCGGAACGCCGCCGTGTTCTCGGTGATGAATCCCGGAACGGCCTCGATCCAGGAATTCGGCTCGACCGGCTTGGCGCGCGTATGCATGGCGGCGACCACGGCAGCGAGCTTGCGTGTCAGCGTATCTGACAGCCGGCCGCGCTCGGCGAGGCGATCGAGCGTCTTGTTCTCGTCGAAGCGAGCCATTTCGACCGCCCATTCCACTGGCTCGCCGGTGCCGTCCAAAGCGAGCGTGCCGGAGGCCTCACGCGTGATCGGTACGACGCGGCGGTAGAGCTGCGGCGCAAAGGCGCGATTGACCTCGAGTTCGGCGAGGCAGGCCGCCCTGCGCTTGTCCAGGGTCGAATAATCGAGAAACGGATATTTCACCGCGCGCTTGACCTTGAAGACCAGGTCGCCCGCCAGAAACACCGCGGCGGCATGGGTATCGATGCGGCGGACTTTGTCGCTCTCGCTCTCGTCCATGCCATGCGTCTCGGCGTCGGCGAGGAGCCGGAAGACGTCCTCCTGCGGTGCGGATTGCGCGGCGTCCATGAGCAACGAATAGCTGGCGGCGCGACGATGCGAAAGCCTTGCGTTCTCAGCAGCTGCTCACGCCGGTACCGCCATTGTTTTGATCGCCGGTTTGATTGTGACCGCTTTGATCGTCACCGGTCTGGCCGACACGGATCTGATCGCCAGGGATGTCGTCCGCATCAGCCTTGCAGACGTTAGCCTGGCTGAGTTTAGCGTTGCTGACATTGGCGTGGCTGGCTTGGATTTGGCTGGCTTGGGCTTGGCTGGCCTGGATTTCGGCAGCTTGGCTCGCAGCAGGCCGGTGGCGGGATGCCGCGTCTGAATCGGCCCTCTCGGCCTTTTCGACCTGATCGGCGAGTCTCGCCCAGCGCTGGCCCATCCGCAGCAGAAAAACCCTGCGGTCCGCGTCCGCTGTCCGCTCGGCGAGCTCCACGCAATTGGCGGAGTAGAGCCTGTAGCAGGCGACGTCTTCCTTACCCACTCACGGTCCCCAGGGCTGCCCCTACGATGTCCGTTGACCCACTATGTCTTTTGACATCACATTAAGTCTCAAGGTGCGGCATTGTTCCGGCCAAGCGCCTGAACGGACTCCGATTTCTACAAAACGGCGGTGTCGAAATGGGCCTCGCGCAACACCCCGCGATAAAAAATCAGCGGCGCGACCTTTGTATGGAACCTTACCGGATGGGCGGCGTTTGTGGTCGAGGCACAAAGCATCGAGGCCCGGTCGTGAGGGGGATTCGTCGCTATTTTGGGAGTTTATCGCTGCGGGATTCGATCCCGTTCGGCGGGCTTGGCCATGGCGGGACCGCTCGCCGGCCCGCCAGACGCCTGTTGCGGACGCAGTTAGGGGCAGGGTGGCCCGGCCATGCGCCCTTCGCGGCCAACGATCCCGTGCCTGATCGTCACGTGCTTGACTACCGTATGCTCGAGGGCCTGCGGCTGGTCTTCGGAGAGATTTATGCGGACCACTAAAGACCCCGTTGGTGCCCCCAGCGCCAATGGGACTGCCCCTGTGTCCCCCGTTCCCGAAATCGAAAAACTGAGCGAAGGGCTGGCAGGGCATCTGAACGGCAATGCCGATGCCCGCGCCGCCGGCACCGATGATTTGGCCGAACTGCTTCACGCTTTGCAGGCGATGAAGGTCGGCGATTTCAGTGTCCGCATGGCCGGCGACCGCGTCGGCATCATCGGCAAAATCGCCGATACGTTCAATGAGATCGTCGCCACCAATCAGCGCATGGCGGGCCAACTCGAGCGGGTCGGGCAGGTGGTCGGCCGCGACGGCCGCACCCGGCAGCGCGTACGCTTCGGCCTCGACGACGGCGCCTGGGGCGAAATGGAATCGAGCGTCAACTCGCTCATCGACGATCTGCTGTGGCCGACCACGGAAGTTACGCGCGCCATCGCCGCGGTGGCGCAGGGCGACCTGTTGCAAGCAGTGCCGCTCGATGTCGACGGCCGTCCGCTGAAGGGCGAGTTCCTGCGTTCCGCCGAGATCGTCAACACGATGATCAAGCAGCTCAACGTGTTCACCTCCGAGGTGACGCGTGTGGCGCGCGAAGTCGGCACCGAGGGCAAGCTCGGCGGCCAGGCCCAGGTCGGCGGCGTGACCGGCGTGTGGAAGGATTTGACCGAGAGCGTCAACTCGATGGCGTCGAACCTGACCGCACAGGTGCGCAACATCGCCGACGTGACGATCGCGGTGGCGAACGGCGACCTGTCGAAGAAGATCACCGTCGACGTGCGCGGCGAAATCCTGCAGCTCAAGGAAGCCATCAATACGATGGTCGACCAGCTGCGCTCCTTCGCGTCGGAAGTCACCCGCGTGGCGCGCGAGGTCGGCACCGACGGCAAGCTCGGTGGGCAGGCCATCGTGCCGGGCGTGGCCGGCACCTGGAAGGATCTGACCGACTCGGTCAACGCCATGTGCGGCAACCTGACCGACCAGGTCCGCAATATCGCCCACGTGACCACGGCGGTGGCGCGCGGCGACTTGAGCCGCAAGATTACCGTCGACGTGCGCGGCGAAATCGCCGAGCTCAAAGACACCATCAATACGATGGTGGACCAGCTCAATGGTTTCGCCTCGGAAGTGACCCGCGTGGCGCGCGAGGTCGGCACCGAAGGCAAGCTCGGCGGCCAGGCGCAGGTGCCGGGCGTCGCCGGCACCTGGAAGGACTTGACCGACAGCGTCAACTTCATGGCCGGCAATCTGACGGCGCAGGTCCGCAACATCGCCGATGTCGCGACCGCGATCGCCGGCGGCGACCTGTCGAAGAAGATCACGGTCAATGTTTCGGGTGAGATTCTGCAGCTCAAAGAAACCATCAATACGATGGTCGATCAGCTCAACGCCTTTGCCGGCGAAGTCACGCGTGTGGCGCGCGAAGTCGGCACCGACGGCCGGCTCGGCGGCCAGGCCAATGTGCTCGGCGTCGCCGGCACCTGGAAGGATTTGACCGACTCGGTCAATTCCATGGCCTCCAACCTGACGTCGCAGGTGCGCAATATCGCCGAAGTGTCGACCGCCATCGCCAGCGGCGACTTGTCGAAGAAGATCACTGTGGACGTGCGCGGCGAAATCGCCGAGCTGAAAGACACCATCAATACCATGGTCGATCAGCTCAACGCTTTCGCTGGCGAAGTGACGCGCGTGGCGCGCGAGGTCGGCACCGAAGGCAAGCTCGGCGGCCAGGCCACGGTGCGCGGCGTCGCCGGCACTTGGAAGGATTTGACCGACTCGGTGAATTCGATGGCGTCGAACCTCACTGGTCAGGTCCGCAACATCGCCGAGGTGGCGACCGCGGTGGCGCGCGGCGATTTGAGTCGCAAGATCACGGTCGACGTGCGCGGCGAAATCCTCGAGCTGAAAGACACGCTCAACACGATGGTCGATCAGCTCAACGCCTTTGCCGCCGAGGTGACACGCGTCGCCCGCGAAGTCGGCACCGAAGGCAAGCTCGGCGGCCAGGCCAATGTGCCGGGCGTCGGCGGCACCTGGAAGGATCTGACCGACTCGGTGAACTCGATGGCGTCGAATCTCACCGGCCAGGTGCGCAACATCGCCGAAGTGGCGACTGCCATCGCCGGCGGCGACTTGAGCCGCAAGATCACCGTCGACGTGCGCGGCGAGATCATGCAGCTCAAGGAAACGCTGAACACGATGGTGGATCAGCTCAACCGTTTCGCCGGCGAAGTGACGCGCGTGGCGCGCGAGGTCGGCACCGAAGGTAGGCTCGGCGGCCAGGCCAACGTGCCCGGCGTCGCCGGCACCTGGAAGGATCTGACCGACAGCGTCAACTCGATGGCCGGCAACTTGACGTCGCAGGTGCGCAACATCGCCGAGGTGACCACGGCGGTCGCGCGCGGCGATCTGAGCCGCAAGATCACGGTCGACGTGAAGGGCGAAATTCTCGAACTGAAAAACACCATCAATACGATGGCCGACCAGCTCAATGCCTTTGCCTCCGAAGTGACGCGCGTTGCGCGCGAAGTCGGCACCGAAGGCAAGCTTGGCGGCCAGGCGCAGGTGCCCGGCGTCGCCGGCACCTGGAAGGATCTCACCGACAACGTCAACTTCATGGCCTCGAACCTGACGGCGCAGGTGCGCAACATCGCCGAGGTGGCGACCGCTATCGCCGGCGGCGACCTGTCGAAGAAGATCACCGTCGACGTGCGCGGCGAAATGCTGCTGCTCAAAGACACGCTCAATACGATGGTCGAGCAATTACGCTCGTTCGCCGCCGAAGTAACGCGCGTCGCCCGCGAAGTCGGCGCCGACGGAAGGCTCGGCGGCCAGGCCGTGGTGCCCGGCGTCGCCGGCACCTGGAAGGACCTGACCGACAACGTCAACCTGCTCGCGGCAAACCTTACGACACAGGTCCGCAACATCGCCGAGGTCACCACGGCGGTGGCGCGCGGTGACTTGAGCCGCAAGATCACGGTCGACGTGAAGGGCGAAATTCTCGAACTGAAAAACACCATCAATACCATGGTGGATCAGCTCAACGGCTTCGCCTCCGAAGTGACGCGCGTGGCGCGCGAAGTCGGCACCGAGGGCCTGCTCGGCGGTCAGGCGCAAGTGCCGGGCGTCGCCGGTACCTGGAAGGACCTGACCGACACCGTCAACGTCATGGCCGCCAATCTGACCGAGCAGGTGCGCGGCATCGTCAAAGTGGTGACCGCGGTCGCCGACGGCGACCTCAAGCAGAACCTCACGGTGAAGTCGAAGGGCGAGGTCGCGGCGCTCGCCGAAACCATCAACAACATGACCGACACGCTCGCGACCTTCGCCGACCAGGTGACGTCGGTGGCGCGCGAGGTTGGCGTGGAAGGACGGCTCGGCGGCCAGGCCAACGTGCCCGGCGCCGCCGGCACCTGGAAGGACCTGACCGGCAACGTCAACCTTCTCGCCGCCAACCTGACCACGCAGGTCCGCGCTATCGCCGAAGTGGCCACCGCGGTGACCAAAGGCGACCTGACGCGGTCGATTCAGGTCGATGCGCGCGGCGAAGTCGCCGAGCTCAAAGACAACATCAACACCATGATCGACAATTTGCGGCTCACCACCGACCGCAATACCGAACAGGACTGGCTGAAGACCAACCTCGCCAAATTCACCAATATGCTGCAAGGCCAGCGCGATCTGACCACGGTGGGCCGCTTGCTGCTGTCCGAACTGACGCCGCTCGTCAACGCGCAGCAAGGCGTGATCTATCAGGTCGACGGCGAGGAGAAGCCGGCCCTTAATCTGCTGTCGGCCTATGCCGACGACGGCGCTAACGGTCATCCGCAGAAGTTACGCGTCGGCGAAGGCCTGATCGGCCAATGCGCGGTCGACAAGCGGCGCATGCTGATCACCGAAATGCCGGACGGCGCGACGCCGATCTCCTCGGCGCTGTTCAAGATGACGCCGCGCAACAATATCGTTCTTCCGGTTCTGTTCGAGAGCCAGGTGAAAGCCGTGATCGAGCTCGCCTCGATCCACGAATTCACTGCGCTGCAGACGATGTTCCTTGAGCAATTGACCACCTCGATCGGTATCGTGCTCAACTCGATCGAGGCGACGATGCAGACCGAGGGTCTGCTCAAGCAATCGCAGCAGCTCGCCGGAGAATTGCAGGCGCAGCAGCGCGAATTGCAGCAGACCAACGAACAGCTCGAGCAGAAGGCGCAGCAGCTTGCGGAGCGCAATGTCGAGGTGGAGCGCAAGAACCAGGAAATCGAGCAGGCGCGCCGTGCGCTGGAAGAAAAAGCGACCGAGCTTGCGCTCACCTCGAAGTACAAGTCGGAATTCCTCGCCAATATGTCGCACGAGCTGCGCACGCCGCTCAATTCGATCCTCATTCTCGGCCAGCAGCTCACCGACAATCCGGAGGGCAATCTCTCCGGCAAGCAGGTCGAATTCGCCCGCACCATTCACGGCGCCGGCACCGATCTCCTCAACCTCATCAGCGACATTCTCGATCTGTCCAAGATCGAATCCGGCACGGTTACGGTGGATGCCGAGGACGTGTTCTTCACCAATCTGCTCGACACGGTGGGGCGGCCGTTCCGCCACGAGGCGGAAACGCGCCAGCTCTCGTTCGAGGTCCATAGCGATCCCAATCTCGGCCGCACCATCACCACCGACTCCAAGCGCCTGCAGCAGGTGCTCAAGAATCTGCTTTCCAACGCGTTCAAGTTCACGGCGCAAGGCGGTGTCCGCCTCACCGTATCGCAGGCGACCGGTGGCTGGAGCGCCGAGCATCCTGTGCTCAGCCAGGCGCCGTCGGTGGTTTCCTTCCAGGTTAGCGATACCGGCATCGGCATTCCGCCGGAGAAGCAGAAGCTGATCTTCGAGGCCTTCCAGCAGGCCGACGCTTCGACCAGCCGTAAATACGGCGGCACGGGTTTAGGTCTCGCCATCAGCCGCGAATTGGCAAGCCTTCTTGGCGGCGAAATCCATCTGCGCAGCGCGTCCGGCGAGGGCTCCACGTTCACACTCTATCTGCCCGTCAAGTATGTCGGCCCGAGCGTGCCGGCGCATGCCGCGCTTGCGGCGGCGGCCACGACATCGCCGACATCGACCCATTTGGCGGGATTGCACATCGCGCCCGAGCGCACGGTCGAGCAAATCCCCGACGATAGGCTCGACATCCGGGCCGGCGATACCATCCTGCTGATCGTCGAGGACGACCCGCACTACGCCCGCATCCTGGTTGACCTGGCGCGCGACAAGGGGTTCAAGGCGCTGCTGGCGATGCGCGGCGACGACGCGCTCAATCTTGCCAAGCAGTATCAGCCGACGGCGGTATCACTCGACGTGTTCCTGCCCGACATGCTGGGCTGGAACGTGCTGAGCCAGCTCAAGCAGAATCCGCTCACCCGCCATATCCCGGTCCAGATCGTCTCGCTCGACGAGGATCGCCAGCACGGACTCGCCCGTGGCGCTTTCGCCTTCGTCAACAAACCGACGACACGCGAAGGCATCGACGCGGCAATGTCGCGGATCAAGAAATTCGCCGAGCCGCGGCGCAAGCGCCTGCTGATCGTCGAGGACAGCAAGGCCGAGCAGATGAGCATCCGCGAATTGCTCGGCCATGACGACATCGAGATCGTCAATGCCGAAACCGGCAGCGAAGCCTTGAACACGCTGCAGACGGAGCCGTGCGATTGCGTCGTGCTCGATCTGCGCCTGCCGGATATGTCCGGCTTTGAGGTGCTGGAGCAGATGCGCGCCGACCGCGACCTGGCCGATATTCCGGTGGTGGTCTTCACCGGCCGCGAATTGTCGGCCGAGGAGGACGCGCAGCTTCACACCATGGCGCGCAGCATCGTGGTCAAGGGCGTGGAATCGCCGGAGCGGCTCCTGAACGAAACTTCGCTGTTCCTGCACCGCGTCATCACCGATCTGCCCGCCGAAAAGCAGAATATGTTGCAGCGGCTCAATTCGTCGGACGACGATCTGGTCGGCCGCACCGTACTGCTCGTCGACGACGATCCGCGCAACATTTTCGCGCTGTCGAGCGCGCTGGAGCGCCGCGGCATGAACGTGCTGACGGCGACCACCGGCGCGGAGGCGATTGCGCTCGTCGAAGACACGCCGTCGCTGGCGATCGTCCTGATGGACATCATGATGCCGGAGATGGACGGCTATCAGACCATCGAGCAAATCCGCCGGAACAAAGCCTATCGCCGTTTGCCGATCATCGCCCTGACCGCCAAGGCGATGATCGGCGACCGCGAAAAATGCCTGCAGGCCGGCGCTTCGGATTATCTCGCCAAGCCGGTCAATACCGAACAGCTCCTGTCCGCGCTGCGGATGTGGCTGCACCGTTGAGGCGGTGGTCATGGTCGAACAAATAAAAGCGCAAGTTGCCGCCGAGGCGGCGGAAAAAGTCAACGTCCTGCTGGTCGACGATCAGCCGGACAAGCTTCTGTCCTATGAAGTTATTCTCGGCCAGCTCAACGAGAACCTGGTCAAGACGTCGTCGGCGCGCGAAGCCTTGCAATTTCTCTTGAAGAACGACGTCGCCGTCTTGCTGATCGACGTGTGCATGCCGGATCTCGACGGCTTCCAGCTCGCCGCGATGATCCGCGAACATCCGCGCTTCGCCAAGACGGCGATCATCTTCATTTCGGCCATCCATCTCACCGAAATGGACCGGCTGCGCGGCTACGAAATGGGCGCGGTCGATTACGTGCCGGTGCCGGTCATTCCGGAAGTGCTGCGGGCCAAGGTCAAGGTCTTTGTCGAGCTGTTCCGCAAGAAGCGCGAGCTCGAGAAGCTGAATTCGCAGCTCGAACGCCGCGTCGTCGAGCGCACGGCGGAGCTTGAAGCATTGAATGCGCGGCTAATGCAGGCCGAGCAGGGCAGGAGCCTCGCGCTTGCCGCCGGCCAAATGGGGTCTTGGGACTGGGATCTCCTCAGCGGCGAGTGGACGTGGGACGAAGGCACCTACCGTATTTTCGGTGTCGACCCGAAGACCTTCAAGATCAACGCCAATAGTATTCGCGCGCTCATTCATCCGGACGACTGGCGGCCGTTAGAGGAGGTCAGTCGGGGCATGGCGGCGGGCGCGCGGACTCAGCAGGCCGAGTTTCGCGTGGTGCGCCCGCACGGCGAAATCCGCTGGTGCATCGGCACGGCGGCGGCGAGCGTCGATGCCGCGGGCAAGGTGGTGCGCGTCTCCGGCGTCACCGCCGATGTCACCGACCGCAAGGAAGCCGAAGAACGCCAGGTTCTGCTGGCGCGCGAGGTCGATCATCGCGCCCGCAATACGCTTGCGGTGATTCAATCCATCATCAGGCTCACCCGCGCCAAGAGCGTCAAGGATTACGTCCTGGCGATCGAAGGCCGCATCAAGGCGCTGGCGCGCGCGCATACATTGCTGTCCGACTCGCGCTGGAACGGCGCTGATCTCGCCACCCTCGTCGCCGACGAACTGGCGCCGTATCGGGCTGGCGACAAGATACAATTCAAGGGACCCGACATTTCGCTGCAGCCGGCGACCGCGCAGGGCCTGGCGCTGGCGTTGCACGAGCTTGCCACCAATGCCGCCAAGCACGGCGCGCTGTCGTCGCCCGGCGGCAGGATCTTGCTCGACTGGGATCTGCAGCCCGATGCGCTGAAGTTGAATTGGATTGAGAACGGCGGGCCCGTCACCTCGGCGCCGTCGGCGCGCAATTTCGGATTGAAGGTGATCGTCGCCAGCGTCGAGCAACAGCTCAGCGGCAAGGCCGCCTTCGACTGGGATCCTAATGGCCTGCGCTGCCGATTGTCAGTACCGCGCAGCGAATTGAACAAGTCGCGCGTGTTCCAAGCCGTACGCGACGGCGGCGACAAGAACGGCGCGGGGATCGGGCTGCTGCGGCAGAACCGACCGCGCGTGCTGCTTGTGGAAGACGAGGCGCTGGTCGCGATGATGATCCAGGAAACGCTGACCGAGTTCGGCTTCCACGTGCTTGGCCCGGTTAGCACCGCGTCGGAGGCTTTGGCGGCGGCGCGCGAAAGGTCGATCGACGCGGCGGTGCTCGACATAAATCTCGGCGACGGGCTCGTCTATACGGTCGCCGAGATCTTGGCGGAGCGCGGCGTGCCGTTCGTCTTCGTCACCGGCTATGACGCCGACAGCGTTGATTCCCGGTTCTCCGGCATTCCGATCCTGCAGAAACCGATCGAGCGGGAATCGCTGCAGCGGATCTTTGCGCAGGTCGACGACCGCGCGGTGGCGGTGAACTAGCCGTCGAGCACGGCGCGGATCTTGGCCGCGATCTGGTCGAGGGTGAACGGCTTGACGATGAAGTTGACGCCCTGATCGAGCACGCCGCCATGCACCACGGCATTGGCGGTATAGCCGGTGGTGAAGAGCACCTTCAGCCCGGGGCGCCGGCGCACCGCTTCGTCGGCAAGGCGCTTGCCGTTGATGTCCGGCATTACGACGTCGGTGAAGAGGAGTTTCACGTCGGCGACGCGGTCGAGCGTCGCCAGCGCGTCGGCGGCGCCCTCGGCCTCGAACACCGTATAGCCGAGCTCGTGCAATGCGTCGGCGGCGAGCCGGCGCATCAGTGAATCGTCTTCGACCACCAAGATGATTTCGCTGCGCTCGCCGGTGCGCACCGGCTCGGCGAGCTGGCGCTTGAGCTCCGGCGCATCGCCCATGTGGCGCGGCAAATAAATCTTCACGCTCGTGCCGGCGCCGGGCTCGCTATAGACCTTGATGTGGCCCTGCGACTGCTTGACGAAACCATAGACCTGGCTCAGCCCCAGGCCGGTGCCTTTGCCTGCCGCCTTGGTGGTGAAGAACGGATCGAAAGCCCGCGCCGCCACTTCCGGCGGCATGCCGACGCCGGTATCGGTGATCGCGATCATGACGAATTGGCCGGGCTGGATTTCCGGATTCTGCCGGCAATAGGCCTCGTCGAGATAGGCGTTGGCCGTCTCGATCGTGAGTTTGCCGCCGTCGGGCATGGCGTCGCGGGCGTTGATGGCGATGTTGATGACGGCGTTTTCGAGCTGCTGGGAATCGACGTGGACCGTCCATAGTCCGGCCGCCGCCACCGTCTCGATCTGGATTTGCTCGCCCAATGTCGAATGCAGCAGATCGGACATGTTGACGATCATCTTGTTGGCGTCGATCCGCTGCGGCGACAGCGGCTGCCGGCGCGCGAAGGCAAGAAGCCGCTGCGTCAGCGTCGCCGCGCGCTCGGCGGCGGTGGTCGCAGCGCTCAAGAAGCGCTGGATGCTGAAATCGCCCCGCTGAATGCGGCGGGCGATGAGATCATGGGCGCCCATGATCACGCCCAGCATATTGTTGAAGTCATGCGCGATGCCGCCGGTGAGCTGGCCGAGCGCTTCCATCTTCTGCGCCTGCCGGAGCTGGCTTTCCGCGGCCTCGCGCCGGGTCGCCTGTTCGATAAGCTGTTCGTTGGACGCGATCAGCCGGTCGCGGGCGGTGGTCAACGCGGCAAAGGATTCGCGGGTGAACCGCGCAATCAAAAAGCCGACGCCGCATATGAGGAGAAACGCCAAGGCGACGCCGATCTGCAGCAGCATGGCCGACCGCTCAGCAGCGGCTTGGCGGCTGGCGAGGAGCGTATTTTCGGCGTCCTGCATGGCCGTGATCTGCTGACGAATCTGCTGCATCAAGCGAAAGCCGGTATCGTTATCTACGATCGCCAATGCCTCGTCCTGATGGCCCGCATCGTGGGCCTCGATCGTGCTGCGCAGCTCATCGAGCTTGGCGCTGATCATGCTGCGCAGTTGCGCCAGCGACTGCATTTGCCGGGAATCGTCGCTGAGCAGATCACGCGCGTGATCCAGCATTCGCGGCAGCTGCTCGACGGCGACGCGGTAGGGCCCGAGGTAGATATCGCGGCCGGTGAGCAGATAACCGCGCTGGCTGGTCTCGGTGCTCTGCACCAGGCTCAAAACGCGCGTCAGCTGTGCCTGAACCTCGAACGAGTGCTGCACCCAGGCGTCATCATCGCTGTTGCGGGCGCCGAGCCAGAACGCCGCCGCCATGATCATGGCAGCGAGCAGGGTCGTGGCGACGAGGCTCCGGTTGAGGAGGGAAAGTGGTCTTGGTTCGGTCAATGTCGCGCCAGGTGGTTGACGGGGATTTTCATCCGCAGCGGCATGAAAACCCGGGATCAATCGAAGCCTTCAGCGGCCCTCGGCTCAGGCACCCTGGTGGCGATGAAGCACTCTATACCTACGTCTTGGGGAACCCGTTACGTCAAATGACACAATTTGCGGTCACCAAAAATATGGAACCGCGAAGGGTGCTTCCGAGTTCCTTAAATAGCGCAGGCCGGGCTGAGCCGTCCCCAGATTATTGGCTGCCAAACAGCGCCTCGCGCCTTTTCCCATCAAATTTGAAGGGCTTTGGCCATGCAGGTCTCCTGCTATGATTGCAAATTGCGCGCGTATGGATTGTTCAAACGCATCAGCGCTGAGGAGCTCGACTCGATCCGCGAGATCAAGCGCGAGCACCTTCAATTGCCGGCGGGTAGCGAAATCATCCGCATCGGCGACGCAGCGCCGGAAGTCTTTACGCTCTATGCCGGCTGGGCCTTTCGTTACAAAATGCTGTCCGACGGGCGCCGGCAGATTTTGAGCTTTCTGCTGCCCGGCGATCTGCTCGGCCTGCAGGCGGCCATGTTCGACGCCGCACTGTTCGGCATTGAGGCGCTCACCGACGTGCAGCTTTGCGTATTGCCGCGCAAGAGACTCTGGACGCTGTTCGGCAAGATGCCGGATCTTGCTTTCGACGTTGCCTGGCTCGGCTCGCGTTCGGAAAGCTTTGTCGATGAAAATCTGACGAGTGTCGGCCGGCGCACGGCCACTGAGCGCGTCGCCGCTCTCATCGTGACGCTCTATAAGCGCGCCAAAGCGCTGGCCATGGTGGAGGACGAGACTTTTGCCTTTCCGCTCACCCAGCAGCATATCGCCGACGCGCTCGGCTTGTCGCTCGTGCACACCAACAAGACGCTGGCGAGGCTCAAGCGCATGGGCATGTTCAAGCAGAATAACGGCACCATGACGCTGCTCAATCCGCGTATACTCGAACGCGTGGCGCAGCATTTCGACGAGGAGGTGCCGATGCGGCCGCTGATCTGATAAACTTGGCGGCTGCTGCGGAACGAATCGTACATCGTGCTGTCGTCTATTGCGGCGCACCGCAAGGCGCGAGACCTGGGAACTGACGCCAATGAAACTCTTCAAATGCCAGCATTGCGGGCAATTGCTCTATTTCGAGAACGATCTTTGCGTGAAGTGCTCGCATCGTCTCGGCTTCATCCCCGAGATCATGAATCTCTCGGCGCTGGAGGTCGAGGGCGATGCGCAGCAGGGCACCTGGCGGGCGCTCGCCATCGACAACAAGCTCTATCGCTTTTGCGCCAATGCCTCGTTCGGCGTTTGCAATTGGATGGTCGATGCCGGCTCCTCCGACATCTACTGTGCCGCCTGCAAGCATAACCGGACCGTTCCCGACACCGGCATTGCCGACAATGTCGTCGCCTGGCGCAAGATCGAAGTCGCCAAGCACACGCTGTTCTACACTTTGATGAAGCTTCATCTGCCGCTCGAGGAGAAGGACGAGAACGGAAATCTCCGCTTGTGTTTCGATTTTCTGGCGAGCCCGAGGCACTCCGAAGGGCCACGGGTCTTGACCGGCCACGACAACGGCCTGATCACGCTCGCGCTCGAGGAGGCCAACGACGCCGAGCGCGAGAAGCGGCGCACCACCATGCACGAGCCCTATCGGACGCTGGTCGGCCATTTCCGCCACGAGGTCGGTCATTATTATTGGGACGTGCTGGTGCGCGACGGCGGCCTCATCGAACCCTTCCGTGCCGTATTCGGCGACGAGACGGCGGATTACGCCGCGGCGCTGCAAGCCTATTATGCGAACGGCGCGCCGCCGAACTGGCAGGACAATTTCATCAGCGCCTATGCGACCTCGCACCCTTGGGAAGACTTCGCCGAAACCTGGGCGCATTACCTGCATATCGTCGACACGCTGGAAATGGCGCGCGCCTTCGGCATGTATGTGCATCCGCGGCTCGCCGAGCCCGGCGAGCTTGATGCCCACGTCACCTTCGATCCTTATCTGCTGCGCGAGCCGTCGCCTTTGATCGAAACCTGGCTGCCGTTGAGCAATGCGCTGAACAGCCTCAACCGCGCCATGGGCATGCAGGATATCTATCCGTTTATTCTGTCGCCGCCGGTGGTCGAGAAGCTCAGCGCGATCCACGACATCATTCACGGCAATGCGCTTCCTGTGAAGCCGCAAGCCGCGCGTCCAGACCAAGCGCAATTACAAAAGCCGGCGGCTGAGGCAATATCTGCGCCGACCTAAGGGTATCGCGCGACGCAAAACGGCCCGCGCCGGTGCCGGCGCGGGCCGTACGTGTCGTCGTAGCGGCTAGGCGTCGATGACGGCCACGATCTCCATGGTGTTCGGATCGACGATCAGAACCTGCTCGCCGACTACGATATAGTCGTAGCCTTCATATTGCGGAACGATTTCGACGACATCCTCCGGCACCACCACGACATGGACGCTTCGCGGCACTGTGGCCCCGACGGAGATGTTGAACTTAACGTCCGTGGTCACGCGCGCCGACGGATGCTTGTTGATCGTCGCGCCGATCTTCGACCGCTGATCCTGTGACAGCGCGACCGACGCGCCGCCGGCTTTCCCGCCCCCCGACTTGCCTTGGCTTTCTGCGGTATTTGCTCCGGGATTTGTTCCGGTCTTGCCGTGCTCATCGGCAGCGCCGCGTTGCGGGGCGGTTTCGGGCTTCTGCGACTGGCCCATTTTCTGATCGGGCTTTGCGGCATTGGGTTGCGCGGCGTTGGGCGAGCCTTGAGGCGTCCCTTGCGCCGTGTTGCCGGTCGGCGGCGTCGCCTTGTCGGTCGATTGCGCCTTCTCGCCGGGTTGCTCGCCCTGATATTTCAGCGCGCCGCCCGCACTGCCCTTCTGTTCGGGCTGAGTGCTTTCCGATTTTGCTGCGCCGCCGGATGGCGCTTGCATTGTCTGCGCTGTTGCCATTGCAGTGAAGCCGACAAGGGCCGCCGCGGCAACCGTTGTCATCAATGTCTTTTTCATTTTCATTTTACGTTTCTCCTGTTGTCCCTCTGGCGTCCGTTTGCGCGAATGCGAGCAAACGGCTCAACGCGTACTCAAACGCGTACTCAGGCGACAACTCGGCTGCGACATTCACGTTCCAGGTTCCACGCAATACGAAGCTCCTCGCAGTTCCACATGTGTCATTTGCCGCACGGAACGTCGTCGCGCGACAGACGTTGTCTGAAGGAACGCGTATTCGGAGGTTATGCAAATGGACTGGAATCGTGTCGAAGGAAACTGGAAAGAGGCCAAGGGCAAGGTCAAAGAAAAGTGGGGTCAGCTCACCGACGATGATCTGACGCAGGTCAACGGCCAGCGCGATCAGCTCGAAGGCAAAATCCAGCAGCGCTATGGCATCGCCAAGGACATGGTGCGCAAGAACGTCGACGATTGGTTGAAGTCGCAGCCGTAATGACGGTCGCGTTGAGCGATGAGCGGGGGTGGCTAAGGCGCTCATCCCCGCGTCGCTTTTCTCACGACGGCACGAAAGGAGTCTCGCCATGAGCCAGACAAACGGCGCGTCGTCGCGCGAGCCGCGTGCGGTTCTACGCAAAGACGCGGCCCGACAGGGCGTGACCGGACATAATGTTCGTTATGTTCTTGGAATTGGCCTGGCTGCGACAGTCGTGGTCTTTGTTTTGATTTATGCCTTCTATTTCGCCGCCTAGCGGCGAGGCCGCTGCAAAGCGGTCGATATACGAACCGTCGGCGCATTGATGCGTTGCCGTTCGTAAGCTTGGCCGGTGGAAATCCGGTCGCCCCACAAACCACAAAAAGAGAAAGGGCAGCCCATGGGCCTGTTCACACGAGATATCAAGACAATGGAAGACCTGTTCACGCATCAGCTGCGTGACATCTACTACGCCGAGAAGCAGATCGTGAAGTCGCTTCCCGACATGATCGAGAAAGCAACCGATCCGCAGCTCAAGCAGGGTTTTCAGACGCATTTGCGCGAAACCGAGAATCACGTGAAGCGCCTGGATCAGGTGTTTCAATTGACCGGCCAGAAGGCGCAAGGCGTCGATTGCCCGGCGATCGATGGCATTCTCAAGGAAGCCAAGGAAGTCGCCGGCGAAGTCGACAAGAAGACGGTGCTCGACGCGGCGCTGATCGCCGCCGCCCAGGCCGTCGAGCATTACGAGATGACGCGCTACGGTACGCTGATCGCGTGGGCGAAACAGCTCGGCCATAACGATGTGGCGACGCTGCTCAACCAGACGCTCGAGGAAGAAAAGGCGACCGACAAGAAGCTGACCTCGGTGGCGGAATCGCAGGTGAATCGGAAAGCCGCCTAAGCCACAATCCCCGGCACTTTTCGAGAGGCGGCGCCGTGCCCCCGCGCGGCGCTGCCCCACCCTTATAAATCCCTTGAGAATTGGATCATTCCCTGTTTTGTTGCGCGCGGAACTCTCGCGGCTGCCGCAAATCGAACAGGTGAGGAAAATGGCCAAGGCGAAACATAAGAAGACTTCAACCAAAGGGGCGAGCAAAGCGTCGGCGAAGGCGTCGCATAACGCGATCAAGCAGAAGCTGATCCTCGCCGGCAAGATCCTGGTGAGCCAGGGCCAGGACGATTTCACCCGCGGCCATATCTCGTTCCGCCTGCCGGACGATCCGGGCCTATTCTTCATGAAGGCGCACAGCATCGGACTCGACGAGATCACGATGGCGAACATCCTCACCATCGATCTCGAAGGCAATGTGGTGGCCGGCACCGCGCGGCGCCACAGCGAGGTCTATATCCATTCCGAGATCTTCAAGGTCCGCCCCGACGTCAATTGCGTCATCCATACGCACCCGACATATGCCACGGCGTTGTCGGCGACCACGCGCAGCTTGAAGACCTATTCGCAGCCCGGCGCGCTGTTCTACGAGGCGCTCGGCAATTATGCCGACACCATCAATCTCATCCGCAGCCACGCCATGGGCGCGGGCGTCGCGCGTGCGCTCGGCGCGGGCAGGGGCGTGCTGCTCAAGAATCACGGCATCGTCGTTACCGGCGCCACCATCGAAGAGGCTGTGATCGGCACCATCATGCTGGAGAACGGCGCCATGGTGCAATTGCTCGCCGAGGCCGCCGGCAATCTCGCGCCGGAATTCCCGCGCGGCGACATCGAGAAGCTCAAGCACGACATCAGTCGGCCCGAGCAGTTCGTCGTCAATTTCGACTATCTGGCGCGCCGGGTGAACCGCGGCGGCAAATAGCGCATAATCCGGAAAAAGCTTGCCCTCGGACTCGATCCGAGGGTGGGAACCGGTTTTACGAAAAGATCATGCGCAATTAAACGCCGTCACACCACGGTGAAATCGTGGGCGACAATGATCTCGCCTTCGAAATTCTTCGCCGCCGCCGCGCGCCAGGTGTCGTCACTGATGCTGTCGATCGCCGGCGTCAGGTGCGACAGCACGAGCGTCTTGACGCCCGCTTCCTGCGCGATGCGGCCGACGTCTTCGGCCGGCGAATGGTCGGCGTTCATATGCGCCATATAGTCATCGAATTTGACCGGACGTCCCTTGGCGATCTGCGCATGCAGGTAGTCGACCAACGCTGGCAGATACATCGCTTCGTGCACCAGCACGTCGGCGCCCTTGGCAAGTTGCGCCACTGCCTCGATCGGCGTCGTGTCGCCGGAAAAGGCAATCGAGCGGTCGTGAAAATCGAACCGGTAGCCGAGCGCGGGCTTCACCGGAGGATGCTGCACCACAGTGGCGGAGACTTTGACATTATCGTCCTGCATCACCGGCCCGGCTTGCGCGATTTCCGTCACGTCGATGGCCTGCATCGGGCTTATCTTCATGTCCTCGGCCCAGAAATCGAATGTGGTGCGCATCGAGCGGATGTAGTCTTCCGTCATCTGCTTGAGCGGCGGCGGCCCATAGCTGCGCACCGAGAGCGGCATGCCTTGCACCCAGCCGATGGCGAGGAACGGGCCGTATTCGACATTGTGATCGAGGTGATGATGCGTGATGTAGATCGCGCGCACCGCGTTGAAGGATAGTCCCGCCTCGGCGAAGCGATCGGTCAGCCCAAGCCCGCAATCGAGCACATAGACGGCGCCGTTGCTCACCATCGCATGCGAGGTCATGCGCCGGGTGCGCCCCGGCACCGGGCCGGCGCCAGTGCCGAGAAGAACCAGCTTGGTTCCTTTGGCGTCTTTCAGCGCGGCTTGCGCCAGCGCCGCCCGGCTCGCGGTTGTTTGTTGAGCGAGAGCCGGCGCGGCTGTCGCGCCGAGCGCCGGCGCCGCGGCAAGACTTGCGATGAAACCACGGCGTGAAAATCCGGACGGTGTGTCGGTCACTGAAAATTTCTCCCTCGCTTTAGGCGTTGCGCGTTCGCGCGCTTCGGCGCCGCATTTCGTCTGCGCATCATAGTGAATGCGCTTTCTTTCGGGAATTTAATGTTTAGGCGCTGTTTATGTCCGAGAATTAATCCGCTCTCCAGGTCATTGTAAGACGGCTTACCCCATTTCTTCTCTGCAGCGGCCGGGCGCTTCCCGGCCTTGAATCCCATTTGGACCCAATGGGACCCTATTGATCTCGAGGAGATGGAAATGACTCAAGGCAATCTGCCTAAGAAGGGCTTCGCGCTGTCGGCGCGGCGTCTGACATTGTTGGCCTCCGTGGCTGCCGTCGGCACGGCGCTTATGCTTGCCGGACCGAACACCAACTGGTCGCAGCTTTTCAACGCGTCGAGCGCGAGCGCGGCAGATTCCACCGCGCAACATCCGGCCGGCTTCGCCGATCTTGTCGCCAAGGTTAAGCCTGCCGTGATTTCGGTGCGCGTCAAGATCCCGGCCTCCGCCGCTCCGGCGATGATGCAGGATGACGAGAACGACGGCGGCAATCAGCAGGATATTCCGGCGCAGCCCGGCTCGCCGTTCGACAAGTTCTTCCAGCAATTCGGCGACCAGTCCGGCCCGCATAGCGGCCGCGGCATGCCGCAGCGCCATGAGACCATCACCGGCGAAGGCTCCGGCTTCTTCATCTCGGCCGACGGCTATGCGGTGACCAACAATCACGTCGTCGATCACGCCAAGTCGGTGCAAGTCACCACCGACGACGGCACGGTCTACACGGCGAGGGTCATCGGCACCGATGCGAAGACCGACCTCGCGCTGATCAAGGTCGACGGCAAGTCGGACTTCCCCTTCGTCAGCTTCGCCTCGGCCCCGCCGAGAGTCGGTGATTGGGTGGTTGCGGTCGGCAATCCGTTCGGCCTCGGCGGCACGGTGACCGCGGGCATCGTCTCGGCGCGCGGCCGCGACATCGGCGCCGGTCCCTATGACGACTATGTCCAAATCGATGCGCCCATCAACAAGGGCAATTCGGGCGGACCGGCCTTCGACGTCGACGGCAACGTCATCGGCGTCAACACCGCGATCTATTCGCCGTCCGGCGGCTCGGTCGGCATCGGCTTCGATATTCCGGCCGATACCGCGAAGATGGTCGTGGCGCAGCTCAAGAAGGACGGCCGCGTCACGCGCGGTTGGATCGGCGTACAGATCCAGCCGGTCACGGCCGGCATCGCCGACAGCCTTGGCCTGAAGAGCGCGCAAGGCGCCATGGTCGACGAGCCGCAGCAGGACAGCCCCGCGGCGAAGGCCGGCATCGAATCGGGTGACGTCATCACCGCGGTCAACGGCACTGCGGTGAAGGATGCCCGCGATCTCGCCCGCACCATCGGCATGATGGCGCCGGACGCGACGGTGAAGCTCGACATCATCCGTGGCGGCCAGGCGAAGACCATCTCGCTGACGCTCGGCCAGATGCCGACCGATCAGCGCCAGGCCAAAGCCGATGACAACGGCAACACGCAGCCGGACGGCGTGCCGCATCTTGGCCTGCAGGTCGCGCCGGCGAGCCAGGTTGCCGGTTCGGGCGACAGGGGCGTCGTGGTCACGGCGGTCGATCCGGACGGTCCTGCGGCAGAGCAGGGCTTTCAGACCGGCAACGTCATCCTCGATGTCGGCGGCAAGGCCGTCGCCAATGCCGGCGATATTCGCCAGGCACTGACCGACGCCAAGTCGCAGGGCAAGCATCAGGTGCTGATGCGCGTGAAAATGGGCGACGCCACCCGCTTTGTGGCGCTGCCGCTCGGCAACGCGTAACACGTCGCGCGTAGGCGTCGCTGAAAGTCGCGTAGTGTCCGCGCGCTGTTGCGCTACCGTTTGTCTCCGGGTTCAGCGCTGCGGTGCCGGTCGTGTGGGGATGGGTCGCAAGACTCGTCCCCATTCGTTTGTCTGATGCCGCTCACACTGGCAAGATCGGAGAACGCCGCACGATCAATTCACCGCCGCCGTCGGTTCAAACCAGTTGAACCTGTAGTTCACGCCGAGCTTGAGCGTGTCGACCCATTGCGTGACGCCGATGTGGTTGCCAGCGACTATCGCGACTGAGGGGAATGGCACAGTCACATCGCCGAGCTCGATGTGGTCGTATTCAAAGCTCGTCGTCCAATGATCGGTGATGGCGTATTCAAGGCCGAGGCCGGCGGTCCAGCCGAATTTGTCGATCGTGGTCGTGCCGAGGCCGAGCGTCAGCGAACCATTCGTATTGCCGTTGAGATTATAATCGGTGCTGGCCAAGGCGCCGCCGCCTTTGACATAGAACAGCGATCGGCCCCAGGCGAAGCCGGCGCGGCCGGTCAGCGTCGCCAAAGCATTGACCTGATGTTCGCAATTGACGCCGCCGAGGCCGGAGAAACAGGTATTGTCGCCGCGGATCGTCGCGAAGTCGCCGTCGGCCTGCACGCCCAAGACCCATGAGCCGTTCCCTGGGCCGGTTTGCCAATCCATCCCGACTTGACCGCCGCCGAGCGGACCATGGGCCTGCGTGAGATCGCCGAAACCGGGCACGTTCTCGGCGCCATGGGTGCCGGGTGTGGGGCCGAACGGATCCGACCAGCGTGCGTCGCTCCAGGCGCCGCCGAGGTGGCCGCCGAGATAGACGCCGGACCAGTTCATCGGCTTCAGCTCGGCAACTGAATTGGCGGCAGCGTCGGCCGGCCGTGTCGTGTCGCCCCAGTGATAGCCCGATTGGACGAAGACGCCGTAACGATCGGTATTGTAAGCATCGAACTCAGGCGCCGGCACTCCCTGGCCGAGGGTCTTGGTAATGGATTCGTCGGTGCCCTGGCGCATGTTCCAGGCCCAATAGCGGCCGCCGACGCCGACATTCCAATGAGGTGTGACGTCGTAGCTGAAAAACGCCTCCATCATGGTGCCGTAGCCGCCGGATGCGGATTCGGGAAAATAGCTTGCCGTTGCGTTATGGTCGTCGACGGCGACGGCGCTGACGACCGGCACATAGGCGGCGTCGGCGACGAATTTGAGCCGGTCGGTCAGCATGAATTGGGACGAGAGGCCGACGCGCAGCGAGTTGAATTGAATGTCCTGCGAGAGCAGGAGCTGGGTCGCCGGGTCGGGCGGTGCGCAGATATCGTCGCCTGCCACTTGGCTGCAGCCGTGAGAGATCATCTGCTCGCTGAAAAAATTATAACCAACAAAGGCTCCGAGCTTGGCGCCGGGCGCCTTCAAGAACGTATAACCGGCGTCTGCGGTGACATAGCCCATGCTCCCGGCCACGGTGCTGTAGGTGTTTGAATAGGCATGGTCTGCCGGAAAATCCTCGTCGTGAAGGACGCCATTGAACAGTCCACCGGCGCCGAGATAGCCTTTGACGAAAAAGCCGCTCGCATGGTCGAGGCGTGCATAGGTTTCTCCCGCCAACGAATTGAGGTTGCTCCACTGCAGCCGCGAGACAACGACATTGGTCGGATTTGTCGGTGTGCCGCCGAGCGGGTTCGATTCACCGTCCAGGCCGTTGCCGAAGAAGGCGCGCGCGCCGACGTCGAATTCCCAATTCGCCGCGTTCCAGATCGACGAGGCTTGCTCGGCGCTGTCGAAAAGCTGCGGCGATGCGGCGGCGGCATCCATGCCGCCGAAGCGGTAATTCAGGCCGAGCCGCACCATGTCAGCTTTGAGTTCAGCACTTTGTGTTATCAGCTGAACCAGGTTGGTTGACTGCACCTGCGTTGCGGTGGCCCGGCCAAAGTCGAAATGAAGATATTCGGCCCTCACGCTCCAATTGTTGCCGATCGCGCGCTCGACGCCGCCGCCGGCCGCATAACCGAGCCGCCAGGCGCGAAGTCCGGCTGCTTGGGAAAACTGGTCGCCGCCGAACTCGTTGACCACCCATATTGAAAAATCATCATCATATTTTGTCACCGCTGGGCCGCCGGTGAGATAAAACAGCCAATCGCCCTCGGCCCAGCCGAGCCGCGGCCGCAGCGTCGCTATCCAATTGGCGTTGTCATAGGCATTCATCACCGCCGTATTGGTATTGCCGGCAAACTGAACGTAAGTGCGGGCCGGAAAATTCAGGTGCAGATATTCGATGTCGCCCTCGATGCCCGCGAGCCAATGTCCCGATTGCCAATTGTAGCCGCCCTGTACGCCGCCGCCGAAGCCGAACGGGTCGCCGGCCTGGTGGCCGGCGGCGTTGAAGAGTGGGGTCGTGGCCGCTCCGATTACTCCGGTTACTCCGCCGGGGATCGTGGACGTGACCGGAGTGAACGAGCCCCAGGCTATGCCGGCATTCACGCCGGTATAGAAGCCGCTCCAGTTATGCACAGCGGGTGGTAAGGAGGGCGGTTCGGGCTCGGCCGCCTTGGCGCGCTTCTTCGCGGCCTGCGCGCCATCGCCCAACGCCGACACAATCAACAATGCAATGACCAGGCCGCCCACACCGACGCGACGCAAAGCAATCCCCGTAACCCGAACCGCACAACGGCAAGGTGCCAGCGTCGCAAACGCGCGCCGGGACGGGAAGCCTGCGACCTGGCGTTGTCCTACGATTTTTCCGGGTGTTACCGGGGCAACATGCGATTCTCGCCGGGTGTTGCCAGGGCATCACATGTCCAGGTGCGGGCGGCGGTATTCCCTGCAGCGTTTGCGGGCGCGACATCGGCGCCGCAGCATTTTGGCGAACCAATCGTTGCGTAAATCGTTGATGTGGGTGGTGCGAATTTGCGCCGCGGATAGCATCTGCCTTGGCGCGCGCTCGGCGCCGGCGGAAGCTTTTGTTGTTTCAGAAGGAGATAACGATGCGTTGCTCACGCATGATCTTGATGTCGCTCATCGCCGTCTCGCTGACCGCCGGGGTTGCGCAGGCGCAGACGCCGTCCGGCTCCGGGCCCAATCAATCGCTTTCCACGCAGGCGTCGCAGACCGTCACCGACGTGTCGAAATGGACCCGCAAGCAATGGGGCGCCGCGAAGGCGAAATGGGTGGAGGAAAAGGACGCCTGGAACGGCTGCCAGACGCAGGCGAGGACGCAAAATCTCTCCGGCCGCAGAAGCTGGCAGTTTCTCTACGATTGCATGACCAAGAGCTGAGAGAGGACTGACAGCTCTGATTTTAATGCGGCCCGCCGATCAGCCGATCGCTGTTGGCATGCACGCAATCGCGCAGCGGCGAATAGGCGCGCTCGGCGGCAACCATGAAGCCGAGCCCATCCGACAAAGCGCGTTCGGCGGCGATGCCGGCGGTCGTGAAAGCCAGGATTTTTTCCGTCACCATCTGCGCCGCTTCGTCGACGGCGCTCGGCGCGCCGGATGCGAACAGGAAGAGCCGCGCCGACATAACGCTTTGCGCCTCGCAGCTAAAGCGCATTGTCTCGGTCATGGCCTCGAACATATTGTCCCAGAAATCGTTCATAGGAAGCCTCGGATCGGCACGCTGTGCGCGAGGAGAGGCGCCATCGTTCGACCGTGCAAGGATCGCGCAACTTTTCTAAAATTGCCGCTGGAAGATCCTTAAAATTGAATCGATCAAAATAAGCTTCTTTTGCGTGCTCGTTGCGGGAAAGGCGGCAGGGCTCTTGTCGGTTGCATACGAGATGAAATCTCGCTTCGAACCGGCCGCGGATAGCAGCCGAACAGGGGTGAGAACGAGTTCAGCCAACGCGCCGTGGAACTCCGGCTCATATTGCGCCGCGCCGATGCTGCACCGCGACGCACCTTAAGTGTTGATCTCGTGCCGCATCGTGCGGTGTTGCGCGACACTCATATTGCGCTGCGCCCCAGATTTATTGCGCCGCACGGCTGCCGTCTTGCATCCGGCCGGTCGAGGGATCACAACGGTGTATCGATCTAGCGCAATGTGTCGCGTGGCGGAGGGTGCGCGAGTTCATCTCGGCGCGACGACAAGCCGCCGCTGTCGGGTTCCGGAAGATTGCGTCGCAGACAACAAAAACGAGGAGAAACGCTCATGGCCATGCTGCAACACACGCCGCTGCAACAGCAGACCTCGCCTGACACGACGGGTGCGTCGAACGAAATGGTGAAGCTCATTCGCAAGCTGCGCTGGATCGGCATGGACGAAGAGGCGCAGAAGCTGCAGCGGGAGCTCACGCTGCGCGACGCGGCGCCTGCCGACAGCGTTGTGGCGACGCCGGGCGAAACCGATTGATTGCGCGCCCGCCAGCATTGAGAAAAAAACGTCAAACAAAAACGGTAACTGGAGGACGTTCGCCGGCAAAAGGAGAGATCGTTATGCAAGTGCTCATGGCCGTCGGGTTCCTGGCACTGGTCTGGGTGCTGGTGCTGTTGGGCTCGATCTATTTCAATAAGAACGTGGTGTAAGCCGCAACGTGTCGCCAGCAGCGACGTGGTTTCAGCGCCGGTATCGGCGCTGAATGCATTTCAGCTGATCGCCGCCAGCGCCTGCATCAAGTCCAGATAAAGCTCGTCGACATCTTCGAGGCCTGCGGAAAGGCGCAGCAAGTCGCCGGGGCAGGGCGAGCCGTCGCCTTCGATGGAGGCGCGGTGCTCGATCAGGCTCTCGATGCCGCCGAAAGACGTCGCCCGCTTCCACAGATTCACAGAAGCGGCAACGGCGATGGCGGCGCGCTCGCCCCGTTTGACGCGAATCGAGAACATGCCGCCGAAACCGCCGCTCATCTGCCGCAGCGCCGTGTCATGCCCGGCATGCTGTGCGAGACCGGGATAAAGAACCTGCGCGATCGCCGCGTGCCCGACCAGGCGTTGCGCGAGGGTGGCTGCGGTCCCGGCCTGGCTGCGCACCCGGATATCGAGCGTGCGCATGCCGCGCATCAACAGCCACGCGTCGAATGCGCCGAGTGCATTGCCGAGTTGCCCGCGCAAGGCGCGGATGCGCGACCACAATTGCCCATCGCGCGCGGTTGCGAGCGCGCCAGCGACGACGTCGGAATGACCGTTGAGATATTTCGTTGCCGAATGCATGACGATGTCGGCACCGAGTGCGAGCGGGCGGGTGAAGACCGGCGTCGCGACCGTGGAATCGACACACAAGATCGCGCCGGCCGCATGTGCAATCTCCGAGATCGCGGCGATGTCGGTGATGGTCCAGAGCGGGTTGCTCGGCGTCTCGATCCAGAGCAGGCCGGTCTCACCCGGCCGCACCGCGGCGCGGACCGCGTCTAGGTCCGACGTCTCGATGAAGCTGACGCGGTGGCCGTAGCGGCCGATCTCACGCAGCCAGGAGCGGAAACCCCAATACATCACTTTCGAGGCGATGATATGCGTCGGCTTCTCGAGCGCGAGCAGTACGCTGCTCGCCGCCGCCATGCCGGAGCCGAACAGGAGCGCTTCCTCGGCGCCCTCCAATTTGGCGATCAGATCCTCGGCCTGCTGCACCGATGCGTTGTCGGTGCGGCCATAGACATAACCCGCCGGATAGCGGTTGTCCGGATCGCGCAGGAATGTCGAGGACATGTGGATCGGCTGGGTGATCGCGCCGGTAATCCGCTCGCGCGCGCCCGGTGTCTGCGCGACCAGTGTCTTTGTCGTCAGCGGCGCCTTCGTCTGATCGTCCATGCGTAACCTGCGTCCGGCGAATTCCGGTAAAATAAGCGCTCAAATCGACGGAAGAATGATCGAGCAATAAGGGCATCACGCAAAGAATAAACCCGCCGCAGCATGGCAGGTTCCGGGAACCCTCGTACATGGATTGCGGTCCCGGTCCGGATCACATTCGCTTGCGCTGACCGTGAACGCCCACGGTAGATCTTGTCACCGCAAAATCACAAATGCGGCTCTGCGCACGTCGGCTCAACGGCTATGCCCGAGCAGCACCATCGAGATGGCCGGCACATAGGTGATCACCAGCAGCACCAGAAAATTGACAATCACGAACGGCAGCACGCCGCGATAGATCATGCCCATCGGCGCGTTGAAAATGGCGCGCGCGGCGAACAGGTTGAGGCCGAACGGCGGCATGTAAAGACCGATCGAGAGGTTCACCGCCATGATGATGCCGAAGTGCAGCGCGTTGATGCCTGCGGCTTCGACCACCGGCAAAAGCAGCGGCGTCAGGATCAGGATCGCGGCCGGCGGCTCGAGAAAGCTACCGGCGATCAACAACCCGGCATTGACGAAGAGCAAGGTCTGCCAGTTCGGCAAATGCATCGCGGTGACGGTGGCGATGAGATTCTGCGGAATGCCGCTTGTCGTCATCAGCCAGGAATAGACGCCGGCGCCGGTGACGATGATGAGGATTTGCGAGATCAGAACGGCCGACGACACGACGATCTGCCACAGTTCGGCAAGCCCGACCTCGCGATAGACGAACATCGCAACGAACAGCGAATAGACCACGGCGACGCCGGCCGCTTCCGTCGGCGTGAACACGCCGCCATAGATGCCGCCGAAAATCACGACGATGGTGCCGATCGCCCAGCTCGCGTCTTTGGTGGAGGCCCAGATATTCTTCCACCGCGCCGGCGCCGACAGCGGCACCATCTTGATCTTGGCATAGATCAGCACATAGACCGCATCGACCATGCCGATGAGAAGGCTCGGCAGAATGCCGGCGGTGAACAGCTTGATCGCCGAGACCTGCGCCGACATGGCGTAGAGGATCATCGAGATCGACGGCGGAATGATCACCGCCACCGCGCCGGATGACGTGATCAGCGCAATGGCGAAGCGCTCCGAATAGCCGTGCTTGGTCAGCGACGGAAACAACAGCCGGCCGATGGCGACCACGGTGCCGACCGAGGTATGCGCCATGGCGCCGAACAACTCCGACGAGGCAACTGTCGTCACCGCGAGCGAGCCGCGCACGCCACCGACGATGGAGACCACCCAGTTGACGACGCGGTTGGCGATGCCACCGCGGCCCATGATCTCGCCCGCGAGCACGAAGAACGGCACCGCCAGCAGCGGAAAATTGTCGAGGCTGCCGAACATGTAAGTTTGAATGGCCTCGGTCGGCACATCGGCGATGGTGAGCACCGCGACGATCGAGGTCACGAGCAGGATGAGGAAGATCGGAAAGCCCAGGATGAGAAGCACAACCGGCAGGCCGAAATAGATGAGATAACCCATCATCAACGCCCGCTCTTCAATGTGCTTGGTCGCCGTCGCCGGGAACGGCGCGATCGATACCGGTTTGCCAGCGCACCAGCAGACGGAAGGCGACCAACAGCGCCATCAGCGTGTAGCCGATCGGCACCATTGCCTGCGGGATGACGAGGGGAAAGTTCGCCGCCTGACTGCGCTCGTCGAATGCGGCGAGTTGGGTAATCACTGGCCAGGCGAATAGTGTGACCGCAGCCGCCGCCGCCAGCATGACCAGTTCCGAAAGGACGTGAATGCATTCGCGCAGTTTCGGCGGCAGCAGCATCAGCACGACGTCCATCCTGATCTGCCGTCCCTCCCAGGCGACCGCGCAGCAGCCGGTGAACACGCAGCCGACCATGAGGAAGAGCATGATCTCCTCGGCCCAAGGGATCGAGATGCTGAAGAAATAGCGTCCGATGATGTTGACGAAATTGATTGCCACACTGGCGATAAGGAAAATGCCCGCTGCCGCGCGGGTAATCGCCAGAAGCCACCGCACGCCACGGGTGATGCCGCCGATCACGGCCGAACCCGAGACGCAATTCCAGACACGGCGAAACGCAATTCGTTCTCCCCCTGATATTTTTATCCGAACATTTTATTCGGCGGACCGCCACACCCGATCTTGCGATCGGGCCCCTCTGCGACAATCCGCCGTGACGTTAGATGATCGACACCCGCGCGACAACGGTTCATCGGTGATCGTTACATGCCCGCGCGCAGCCGCTCGGCGGTATCGCTGACCAATTTGTAGGCATCAGTGAGTTGCGGCTTCGATTTCGACACGTCAGCGCCGACGC
This sequence comes from Xanthobacteraceae bacterium, assembly GCA_035483735.1. Taxonomy (GTDB): domain Bacteria; phylum Pseudomonadota; class Alphaproteobacteria; order Rhizobiales; family Xanthobacteraceae; genus BOG-931. The sequence continues at coordinate 52,547 of DATHPQ010000039.1, forward strand.
TCGACATCGTTTTCATCATCGATTCCTGCTCGTCCGCAGGCAGCTTGATGAATTCGCCGCCTGCCGCAGTCCAGGCCGCTTCGGCTTTTTGTCGCATCTCCAGCGCCGTCGCATTGATGGCGACGGATTGCGCCGCGCCTTCATCGTCGATGATCTTCTGCAGATCTGCGGGTAACGAGTCGTACCACTTCTTGTTGATCTCGGCGACGACGAAAATCGACGGTTGATTTGTCATGGTGACGGATTTGGCCACGTCG
>DATHPQ010000040.1:0-6384 GCA_035483735.1 Xanthobacteraceae bacterium
GGTCTCGACGCATCCGATCTTGCCGCACTCCGGCAGCTGATTACGGTGAAGACCACCGCGGCGAAGATGCTCAACGAGCGGATTCGCAAGCTCACGGCCGAGGGAACGGCAAAGGACAAGCGGATTGCCGAACTTGAGGACCATCTGCTTTCGGCGCGCGAAGATCTCGCCCATAGCGACAATAAAAATCACTCGCTACAGGCGTCGCTCGATCTGACGCTCGGCGAGAGCGCCCGCCTCTCCGGGCGGGTCTGGGACACCGGGGTCGAAGCCGATGCGCTCAAGGCGCAGGTCGAGAGCGCCAAGTCGGCCCTGCGCACGGTCGAAACCGAACGCGATCGTCTGACCGCGGCGGCGCAGGAAGCCAAAGAACTGCGCCGGGTCGAAGCCGATTTTCTCAATAGCCAGATCGAGGCTATGGCGACGCGCGCTGCCACGGCGCAAGATATGCTGGCGGAGGTGCGGCGCAGCCTGGCCGCGCGCACCGAAGAGAGCAAAGAATCGCTACACAAAGCGATGGAAGCGGCGCTGTTGCGTAACGCCGCCGATGAAACTCTGCGCGAGGTCAGAGCTTCGCTGCAAGCGAAGGAGTTCGAGGTCCGCGAGCTTGAACGCTCACGCGCGGCGCTGATGGCCCAGGTGGGCGCCTTGCTCGAAGCCTTTGAAGCGCGTGCCGCCGCGCTCGCCGCGGCCGAAGACAAGGCCAAATCTCTTGAGCTCCGCGTCACGGAGGCCGAGGCCAAGGCGGCCTCTCATGCCGGCGCCAATGCCAGGACTGAAGCCCGGATTGCGGCAGCGCTGAGCCAGATCGACAGCTTGAATTTTCAGCGGCAAAGCCAGCAATCCGCTCCGGTCACAGCCGCCGAGGCCGAACACATTGCAATATCCTTGGTGCGCCGGGTCGAAGATGCCGAGACCAGATCGGCGTTGGCTGCGAGGGAGATCGAAAGCCTGAATGCGAAGCTGCAAAGCCAGGAGGCTGCTGTCGCCGAAGGCGCCGACGCGGTCCAGTCGCTCGTCGAGCAAGCCGCCAATGCCGAGGCCAATTCGCGCGCGGTGCAGAGCGCCATGCAGGACCTGAATGTGGAATTGCAGCACGAGCAGGCGCGCCGCGCCATCGCCGAAGTCGCCCTCAGCAAATTCGAGACCGAGGCGGTCCGGCTGCGCAACGAAGTGAACAGGCTCCGCATGAGCGACGAGAAGATCGGCACCAAGAGCGACAAGATTCGCGATGCGAAGCGCACTGAAGCTGACGTGGAGCCGGAGTCGCCGGTGGCGATCTGCTCGGCGCAATCCCTGCTCGCCGCAACGATCTCGCTTTAAGATATCGTGCCTGAGCGTTCGTCTAGAATTCTTCCCACTCAGGACCGTCTTTGATCGCGGCCGCGAGCGCCGTCTGCATCCGTCCGACTGGACCGCGGCCGTTCATGCCGCTCGCCGCTTTGGACGTGGCGGCAGTCACAGCGGCCGGCTTCGCCACGGGTTTGGCTTCCGTCTTGGCTGCCGTCGTGGGCGCTGGCTTGCGCTCTGGCTCGGGCGCCGGCGCCGCAGCGCGCGGAGAAGCCTTGGCCGCGGGCGCCGCGACTTCATGCTGCGCGTCGTCGTCGAGGCGGAACACGGCGACCTGCTCGGTCATGGCGACTGCCTGGGTCTCGAGCGTCTTGGCGGTCGCGGCGTTTTCTTCCACCAGCGCCGAATTCTGCTGCGTGACCTCGTCCATCTGCGTCAGCGCCCGGTTGACCTGCTCGAGGCCGGTGGCCTGTTCGGCGCTGGCGGCCGCGATCTCGGCCACGGTCTCCGCGACGCTCTTGATGGAAGTAACGATCTCGGTCAGCGCTGTGCCGGCTTTGTTGACGAGGTCGACACCGTCCTTCACCTGGCTGTTGCTGTTGGTGATGAGGTCCTTGATGTCCTTGGCGGCCTGCGACGAGCGTTGCGCCAGGCTGCGCACTTCGGAGGCCACCACCGCGAAACCGCGACCCGCTTCGCCGGCGCGGGCCGCCTCGACCGCGGCATTGAGCGCGAGCAGATTGGTCTGACGCGCGATCTCGTCGATGACGCCGATAATGTCGGCGATCTTGCGTGAGGATTCCTCGATTCGCGCCATAGCTTGGACCGCCTGCGCCACCACCTGGCCGCCGCGATCGGCGACCTCGCGGGTTGTGGTCGCCGACTTGCTTGCTTGCTGAGCGTTGTCGGCGTTCAGCTTCACCGTGGCCGCGATCTGTTCCATCGAGGCCGAGGTCTGTTCGAGGCTTGCCGCCTGTTCCTCGGTGCGTTGCGACAGGTTGGTGGTGCTGGTCGAAATTTCGGCCGATGCATTGGTCACTTCACGCGTCGACGACACGATCGCGCTGATGGTCTGCTGCAACTGGCCGATGGCGCCGTTGAAATCGTCGCGGATCTTGATGTATTCGGCGGCAAATTGGTCGCTCAGCCGATAGCTCAGATCGCCCTGCGCCATGCGCTCAAGGCCGGCGCCGAGCGATTGCACGACGCGGGCAACCTGGGCGGCGGCCTCCGCGCGCGCGGCCTCGTTGCGGCGGCGTTCCTCGTCGGCCGCGCGGCGCTGTTCGTCCGCGGCGCGCTGCTGCTCGGCGGATTTCACCTCGGCCTCTTTGAGCGCCAGTGCATTGTCTTTGAAGACTTGAACCGCCTTCGCCATGGTGCCGACTTCGTCGCCGCGGTCCTGGCCGGCGATTTCGGTGGTCAGATCGCCCTCGGCCAAAAGCTTCATATTGTCGCCGAGGCCAACGAGCGGCTTGGTGATCTTGGCCATCGCGATCCACAGCCCGAGCACGCCGCAGAGTGCGAGCCCGATGATGCCGATCAGCGACGTCGTGATGATGGTGGTCGTGGCGCTCGCCGACGCTGCCGCCGTCGCGGCCTTGGCCTTCTCGATCTGGTCGTTGGCGAAATTGCTCGCGGTTGACGTAAACGCGCCGATCAGCGCGTCGCATTTGACCATGGCCTTGGTGGCGTTGTCGTTGTCGTCCTTCAAGCCCAGCGCCACGACGCCTGCGACGCAGCCGTTGATGGCTTGCGCCTTGGTCAGGAGATCCTCAAAGAACTGCTTGTTTCCAGGATCGAGGTCCTCGGCTTCTTTGAGAAAGCTGATCACGTTGCTGGAATTCGATTCGACCGACTTGCCCGCGGCTATGCCTTCCGGCGAATTGCCGGGATACGCGATAGCGCGATAGGTGGCGTAGCCGAGGATATTGACCGAGCGGGCGCCGCGGGCCAGCGCCAGGACGGCGGGCTCTTCCTTGGCGGCCAATTGCGTGTAGGTCTGGTCGACGTCGTGCAGCGAGATCGCGCCGAGGATGACGACAAGCGCCGTCACCGCGCTGAGCAGGCCGATGACCGAAAGAATCTTCACCGAGATTTTCAGATTATCCAGAAAACGCATGTCGAGAGGTTCCTCTCCCCAGCCGCCGTCTGCGGTCCGGATCGCTAATGGCCTGCGGGAGCCCCTTGCCCCACCCGTTGAAGGTGTAAAAAAATGATTGGTTTTTGATTAAAAAGGGCGGAATTGCCGCAGGTTTCCGGCCGTGGTGCTTCAGCGCCGTTGAGTCACGGTGCTTTCCGCGACGCGGCCTGATTAGAATAGAGCCGAAACCGGCCGTTCGAGCCGGAAGCATGCTTTGGGATGAGGGATAGGAACGCCGTGATGAGGATGTTTCATGCGGTGGCCATCGCCGCCGCGCTGGCTTGTTTTGGGCTCGCTGCACAACCGCTTTTCGCCGATGACTATCCGTCGCGGCCGATCACCGACATCGTCGCGTCCACGCCCGGCGGCGGCACCGATATCGTTTCGCGCATCTTTGGCGAGCAACTGTCGAAGCAGCTCGGACAGCCCTTCGTGGTCGAGAATATTGCCGGCGCCGGCTCTTTGAACGGGACCGTCGCCGCGGCCCGCGCGACGGCGGACGGCTACACGCTGCAAACCGGGCTCAATGCCAGTATGGCGGTCAATCCCAGCCTGTTCGCGCACCTGCCCTATGATCCGGTCGACGACTTCGAGCCGGTGGGGATGTTGGCGGAATTTCCCTTCGCCGTCGTCGTCAGCAACAATTTCCCGGCCCGTTCGATCAAGGAATTGATCGCGCTCGCCAAGACGAAGCCGGGCGAGATCAACTATGCCTCGGCCGGCAACGGCACTGGTCAACATCTGTCGATGGAATTGTTCAAGACGATGACCGGGATCAATCTCGCGCATGTGCCCTATCGCGGCGCGGCGCCGGCTTATTCCGATGTCATGTCGGGACAGGTGCCGGTGTTTTTCGATAATCTCGCAAGTGCGCTCGGCCAGATCAAAGGCGGCTCGGTACGCGCGCTCGCCGTCACCGGCACCAAACGCTCGCCGCTTTTGCCCGACGTGCCGACAGTCGAAGAAGCCGGCGTGCCGGGTTACTCTTTTTATACATGGTTCGGGCTCTGGACCCCCAAGGGCACACCGCAGCCGATCATCGACAGACTGCACGGCGAAATCCAAAAGGCGCAGGCCGATCCCGGCGTGCAAGCGAAAATCGCCGCGGCCGCCGGCGAAACCTTGGACATGCCGCTTGCCGATATCAAGCCGTTCCTGAAAGCCGAGATCGCCAAATGGGGCGATGTGGTCAAGAAGGCCGGCATTCAGGTGCAGTAGGAGCGGCGCCAGCTAAGCCTCGAAAGTGCGCCGGCGGATTTCCTCGATGACGATGCTGTTGTCGAGGTCGGCTTCGCCATGATCGACGCAGGCCTGCAACACGTCGGCATTGATTTCGAGCAGCGGCAATTGCTGGCCGAGCTTCTTGGCCTGGTCGAGCATCAGATGCACGTCTTTTAACGTCTGCCGCACGCGTCCTTCCGGCTTGAAATCGCCGGAGACCATCTTCGGGCCCTTGGTGCCCATCACCTGCGACTCCGCGGCCGACGACCGCGCGACTTTCAAAAATGCCGCCGGATCGAGGCCGAGGCGGCCCGCGAATACCAATCCCTCAGCGAGCGCGAGGCGATGCAGGCCGAGGATGAGATTGATCGCAAGCTTGGCGCGGCCGCCGTCGCCGTAGGTGCCGATGTGAAAACGGTGCGGAAATAATGCGTCGAGCACGGCGCCGGCATCCGCCGCGGTCTGCGCGTCGCCGCCAATCAGGCCGACGCCGTCGCCTTGGCGCACCTGTTCGCTGGTGCCCGACACCGGCACTTCAAGAAAGCGCAAACGGCCATCGATCCGCGCGCCAAGCGCCGCGATCCGGTCGGGATCGCAGGTCGAGGTGCAGATCACGATCTTGCCACTGGCGGCGGGGAGCAGCGTACGCTCGACCACATCCTCGACCTGATCGGTCGAGAACACGGCAAGCACGACCGGATCGCAATCGCGCGCGATCTCCGCCAGCGAAGCTGCGCGGACGCCGATCTGCGCCATGCGCGCCGATTTTGCCGCATCGACGTCGAAGGCCGTCACGGCAAAGCCTGCGGCGGTAAGACGGCCGGCATAGACTTCGCCCATCAGGCCGAAGCCGACGAGGCCGACGGGAATGCCGACAGGAATGTCGACAGAAATCTCGGGCATCGAATTTTCCTTATTGCAGCACTGCGATATTCAGCTCACGCGCCACCGCATCAAGGCTGTCGCGCAGCGCTTTGGGCATCGGCACGCCATGCGCGCGGCGGTCGAGAAGCTTGGTGTGGCTCTGCTCGCCCGGCAGCCAGATGCGCGCGACGCCCGGCAGCTTTTGCGAATTGCGGATGTCGCGGATCACTTGATCCACCGCACGCTTGAACGCGCCGACCGGCATGAAGGTCTCGATCACCAAAGCTGCGATCGCTTGCCCGGTATTGGTCGCCTGGCCGGTATTCTTGACGAAATCGATGACGTCGCGGCCGAGCGCGGCGCGATTGAGCGCGCCGGCGAGGAGCCCGATGATCAGGCTTAAGCCATAACCCTTGTAATCGCCGATCGGCAGGAGGTGACCCTCGTCGGCGCGTTTGGGGTCGGTGAGCGGTTTGCCCTCGCGGTCGATCATCCAGCCGACCGGCATCGGCTCACCCCGCTGCGCCTTGAGCCGCACCTTGCCGTAAGCCGCAACGGTCGGCGCCATATCGAGCACAATCGGCGGCTCCTCGAGCGCCGGGACCGCAACCGCCATCGGATTGGTGCCGAGCAGGCTTTCGCTGCCGCCCCATGGCGGCAGATGATTGTTGCTGCCGACCGCGAAGTAGAGACCGACCATGTCATGTTCGAGCGGCATTGTGACATAAAGCGCCGCGGGCCCGGCATGATTGCTCATGCGCGCGCCAATCCAGCCAACGCCGGTCGCCTTGGCTTTCTCGATTGCCAGTGCAGCGGCGCGGCGCATCACCAGATGACACATGCCATTGTCGCCGTCGATCAACGCCACC
>DATHPQ010000041.1:0-6324 GCA_035483735.1 Xanthobacteraceae bacterium
GGCGGCGCCAACGATCTGATCCCGCGCTTTACCGCCGAGGGCGTCAGCAAGCTCATCGGTCAGCCTGTCGTCATCGACAACCGGCCCGGCGCCGGCGCGCTGATCGCCACGGACCTGGTCGCGCATGCGCAACCCGACGGCTACACTTTCCTGGTCGGCGCTGCGAACACGGTTACCAACAGCCTGCTGTTGAAGGATATGCCGTACAAGGATTCCGATCTGGTTCCGGTCGGCATGATCGCCGCCGCGCCTTCGACCATCGTGGTCAATCCGAGCGTGCCGGTTTCGAACTTGGCCGAGTTTGTCGCCTGGGCCAAAGCGCAAGGCGGCAAGGCCACCTGGTCAACCGCCGGCAATGGCTCGACGCCGGATTTCGTCGGCGAGATGATCAAGGAAGCCACCGGCGTGTCGTTCACGATCGTGCCCTATCGCAGCGGCGGCGACTCCGTGAACGGCGTCATCGCCAACGACGTCTCGGCGACCTCCGAGGCGAGCATCGTCGTGCTGCCCAAGATCCAGGCCGGTATGCTGAAAGCGATCGCGACCACTTACGAGAAACGGATCAGCATCTATCCGTCGATCACCACCACCGCGGAGCAGGGCTTCCCGACCGTGCAGATCAGTCATTGGGCGGCCCTGTTCGCGCCGGCCGGAACGCCCGCGCCGATCATCGCGCGGATGAATGCGGCGCTGCAGGAAGCGCTGAAGATGCCGGACGTGCGGGGCAAGCTCACGGCCAATGCGATCGAGCCTATCGGCGGCTCGGTCGTGGAATTGGCAAGCTTCATGAAAAGCGAACGGCAGCGGCTCAGCGATCTCGCCGCCAATATGAAGGTGAGTAAAGACAACTAAACCGCAAGCTAGACCGCAAGTGCCTGGGCGATTTGCTCGGCGCGCTTGAGCTTGTCGGCGCCGAGCACGAGATTGACGATCTCGTCCGCTTTGGCGGCGCCCACGGTGCGCGTCGAAAGCTTTTTGAACTTTTCCACGATGTCGGTTTCGGAGGCGAAGCTTGTTTCGCTGCCGCGCGGCGCCTCGACGGTCCGCTCGAGTTTGGCGCCGTCGTTGAGCTGCACTTCGACGCGCACCATGTGGCGGAAATTCGAGCCGCGTTCGGTGATTGCGGGATCGTGCAGCACAGAAACCTTCCGCGACAATGCAATGCGCCTTTTGTCGTCGACCACGTCGTCGGTGAATTGGTCGACGAACACATCGCCTTCGAGGAGGAGGGTGGCGACGCAGAACGGGAGATTCAATTGCGCCGAGGTCAGGCCCTGCGGCTCATAGGGCCAGCCGACATGTTCGACGGTGACATGCGAACCGTGCACGACGATTGCGGCGACATCATCCGGGCCGAACGGCTTTTCGGCCTGCATCGCGCGGATGGCGTCGAGCGTGGTGTGGTTAGAGCCGACGCAGGAATAGAATTTCAGTGAGATGCGCTTGGTTTCCCACTGGCGCCCCAGTTCCCAGGACAATTCGTCGAGATTGAAGCGGTCGGTCGAGCGCGAGAATGTCGTGCAGAATCCGCCATAGGGCGATTCAAAGACATCGACGATGCCGGTGAAGCCTTGTTCCGCAAGCAGCGTGCCATAAAGGCCGCTTTGCGCCGAGCGCCCGGCATGCATGCGCTTGACCATGGCGCCGAATTGCGCGGCCATCAGCCCCGCGGCCTGGGTGCCGGCGATGCCGAGCGCGTGCACGGTCTGTTCAGGTGACAAGCCGAGTGCGGCCGCGGCGCCCGACGCCGCCGAAAACACCCCGACCGTGGCGCCGGAATGCCAGCCCTGGCCGATATGTTGCGGCCCCATGCATTTGCCGATACGCGGGCCGATCTCGTAGCCGGCGACGGCAGCGCGCAGGAAATCGCGGCCGCTCAAGCCGGGGCGAAGTTCGGTCACGGCAAGAAGCGGCGGCAAGGTCACCGCGCCGACATGGAGCACGCCCTGGCGATGCACGTCGTCGAGCTCAAAGCTCTGGATCAGCGTGCCGTTGACCAAAGCCGCATGTGGCGCCGACAGCTTTTCGGAGGTGCCCCAGACGCGACAGGCTTTGGTCGCGTCGAGCTTTGTCAGCGTTGTCCGCAAGATCCGGCTCCATTCGAGCGCGGTGCCGTAAAGCGCGCAGCCGAGCGAGTCCAGGATCAGAAGCTTGATGCGGGCGGTGACGTCGTCGGGAATGTCGCCGTAACGAAGCTGCGAGACGAATTGCGCGATGGCGCGGGTATGCGGATTGTTGCTCGAACTGGACATGGTTACAGGATTTGCTTCCGGATTGTTGTGCGCTCTTTGCCGGCGCGGGGATCAGTCGGCCGAATATTTCTTTTCCAGCGCGTCGAAATGCGGCTTGGCAACCAGCCGCTGCCGTTCTTCGAAGCTGGCGAGGAAGGGCATGACGCCGTCGAGCGAGCCGCGCGTATGCAGATGGCCGAGCACTTTCTGCATGCCGGCGACCGAAGCCTGCAGCGCCGCATTGGCGTAGAGGATCAGCGTGAATCCCATTTTCGCCAGCGTGTCGAATTCGACCATCGGCGTCAGCCCGCCGGCGACGATATTGACAAGCTGCGGCACCGGCAGGCGCTTGGGAATGTCGCGCATCTGCAATTCGCTGCGCGGCGCTTCGACGAAGGTGATATCCGCGCCGGCTTCGATATAGGCCGCCGCGCGCTCGATCGCGTCCTCGAACCCGTTCACGGCGATGGCGTCGGTGCGCGCCATGATCGCGAGATCGGGATCGTTACGGGCATCCACCGCCGCGTGAATCTTCTGCACCATTTCGGCGCGGGGGATCACATGCTTGCCGGAAAAGTGGCCGCAGCGTTTGGGAAAATCCTGATCCTCGAGCTGGATGGCATTGGCGCCGGAGCGTTCGAGCGTCTTGACGGTGCGGCCGACATTGATGGCATTGCCGAAACCGGTATCGGCATCGACGATCAGGGGCAACGACACGGCGTCACGAATGGCGGCGACATTTTCGGCCAGCTCGGTCACCGAGATCAGGCCGATATCCGGCACGCCGAGATAGGTATTGGTGACGCCGGCGCCGGAGACATAGATCGCCTTGAAGCCGATATCCTCGATGACGCGCGCCGCGAGTGCGTTGGCGACGCCGGGCAGGAGGACGGCCTCCCGCCGGTTCAAGAGCGCGCGCAGCCGCCGATTGCAAGTGTCGGTCATTGCCCAATCCTGTTAGTATTCGGTGGGCTTTCTACCCTAACTTCGCCGAGGGCACGACAGGTCTTTTCGCGGCGCGGATGCGGTTCAGCTCGGTGTGATCAGAATCAAATACGACGATCAGGCCTCGTTGAAAGGCAGAAAGTTCGTCGCGCAAGGATATTAAGGGGCGGCCAGTCGGTTCCGCAAAGTCATTTTCGGGAGTTGATCCGCAAATGCTGAGTTGGGTCGTACGTTTGGTGTTGATTGCGGCGGGCGGCATCGTCGGCCTGTTCGTCGCCGAGGATTCCCCGAGTTTCGGCATCTATCAGGCCATGGTGTCCTTGCTGCTGGTCGTGCTGGTCGTTTTCGTTGGGGCCTTCTGGCCGGAGCGCTGGTCACATCTCATCGACCGTTTCCACCGCAAGTCCGAAGACTAAGCGTAGACGCGTAGCGGAGCCGGCCATCCGCGTCGGCTCTTGACGGAGAGGCAGATGGACAAGGGCGACGCGAAAAAGCTGACGGTGAAGGAGCGGATGGCCGCCGAATTGCGGGAATTCGCCGTTATCGCGGTCTATCTTTGGATCTGCTTCACCGCGCTGGCTTATTTGAAATTCGCCATCCTGGAGGCGCACGGCATCGCTTTTGCACCGTTTGGCTTCGCCGCCGCCAAGGCGCTGATCTGCGCAAAATTCGTGTCGCTCGGACATGCGCTCCATCTCGGCGAACGCTTCAAGCGCCAGCCCCTGATCTGGCCGGTGCTGCACAAGTCGTTTTCTTTCCTGGCCCTGCTGCTCGTGCTGAACGTGTTTGAAGAGATCATCGTCGGCTGGTGGCACGATCGTACGCTGCTGGACTCGCTCCGCGAGATCGGCGGCGGCACCCGCGATCAGATCATTGCCACCGCGATTGTCATGCTCCTGATTCTGATTCCGTTCTTTATACTTCGCGTGCTCGGCGAGGTCGTCGGCGAGCGCACGCTGGCGCGCCTGTTCTTCGAGCCGCGCCGGGTCGTCCAGCGCGAAGAGCCGTCTTGAGCTCGGCCTAAATCCATACTGACTCTGAAATAATGGAGGAGTTGAAATGATACGGATTGCCGGTGTCGTTGCAGCGATTTCCGCCGGTGCCATACAAGTCGCCGACGCGGACGAAATTCGGCATACGACGTTCCCTGCTCCGCTGATCGGAAGCTGGGCGCAGAGCGTCGACTTGTGCGCCAAGGACGACAAATCCAATTTCGCGATTACCCCGTCCGGCTATACCGGTCCGGACGGCAGTTGCGCCGTGGAGATCATCGTCGAGACGGCGGCGGCCGAGGGCGCGAATTACTCGGTGCGCGGGAACTGCAAGGCAATGCCGCAGGATCAGCCCCATGTGGTCAATGTGATCATGCGCCTGAAAGGGGCCGACGGCATGATGGCCGGCAGTTCCTTTGAGGACTTGAAGCCCTATCAGCGCTGCCCGGCAAAGCCCTAGACGCGCGTCGGCCGAAATGTCATGGACGTGCCATGAGCTTGCGTGACTTCAGCCCGCTGACGCTGTCGTGCATCATCTTTGCGCTGACGGTCGGGGGGATTTTCCTCGGCGTTTTGCTGCGCCGGGCGCTGCCGAAGCATCACCTCAGCAAGGATTCCCAAGACGTCGTGCGTCTGGGCGTGGGCCTCGTCGCCACCATCGCAGCGCTTGTGCTTGGTCTGCTGATTGCAGCGGCCAAGGGGTCGTTTGATACGCAAAGCGGTCAGGTCAAGCAGATCACCGCCGATCTCATCCTGCTCGACGACCTTCTATTTTTATATGGGCCGGAGACGCAGCCGATTCGCGTCGAGCTGCGGGCCGCTATCGGTCCATTGGTCGACCGCATCTGGAGCGAGAAAAGGGCGGGCGGCATTAGGACTTTCGTGCCGGGCGCCAGGGCGCAGGATGTCTACGAGAACATCCAAGCCCTAGTGCCGCGCAACGATGTACAGCGCTCTATTCAGAGCCGCGCCGTGCAGGTCAGCAACGATTTCGCCCAGACCAGGCTGTTGCTGTTCGTGGAATCCGATAACCTCGTTCCGGCGCCGTTTCTCGCCATCATGGTGTTTTGGCTGGTGATTATTTTCGCGAGTTTCAGCCTGTTCTCGGAACTGAACGCAACGGTGTTCGCCTTCCTGGCGCTGTTTGCTTTTTCGGCGTCATGCGCGCTGTTTCTGATTCTGGAGCTGAGCCAGCCGTTCGTAGGCTTGATGGCGATTTCGAGCGCGCCGCTGCACCAGGCGCTCGCGCCGTTGTAGCGCTTGCGGCTGCCGAGCTCACCGCCAGCGGCGGTGCAGCCACAGCCATTGCTCGGGGTTTTGCCGCACCCAGCCTTCGATCACCAAGGTGACCGCCTGCATGGTGCCTGCGACGTCGAACTTGCCACTGGCGTCGTAGACCGGCTCGACTTGCGGCGAGATTTCGCCCCAGAACGAGTTGCCGTCAGGCTTGCGCACGACCCGCATGCCGTAGATCGGCAGGCCGGTCTGGTGCGCGAGCTTTGCGATCAGGGGGTTGGCGAGGCATTTCCTGCCGAAGAATGTCACCTCGACGCCGCGCGTATAATGCTGGTCGGCGAGCATGCCGACGTGGAAGCCGGATTGCGCAAGCCGGGCAATCTTCACCGGCGCGTCGAGGCTGGTCGGGATCAATTGGCCCATCAGCGGCTCGCGCAGCTTGATGATCACGTCGCTGACGGCGCCAATATTCGGCCGCCGGAACAAGACGGCGGATTTGACCCCGATCAGATGCGCGCCGACGGCGGGCAATTCCCAATTGGCGAAATGGGCGGCAAAGCTGATCGTGGCCTTGCCGCTTTTCATGATGGCGTCGAAGCGCTCCTGCGAATGCGGCGGATAGGTGATGACGTCTTCGGTCTGCGTGCCGAAGCTTTTGACGCAGAACTCATCCAGATGCGCGAATTCAATCGCGATGCGACCAAGATTATCCCACACGCCGCCGAGAATGGTTTCGATTTCGGCGTCAGATTTTTCCGGAAACGCGAGCCGCAGATTCTCGCGGCCGAGCCGGTGCTCCTTGAACAGCGGGCCGATCTTGCGCATCAGCGCGCCGGCGAAATTCGCCATGCGCCGCCGGTCCGTGTGCTTGATGGCCCCGAGCAGGCCGACGGTGAGGGCGCCGGCCACCTTGTCGAGCA
>DATHPQ010000042.1:0-16340 GCA_035483735.1 Xanthobacteraceae bacterium
AAGCGGCTTATTTCATGAGCGGATTGGCGAAGCCTGCGACGAGCTTGACCAGATCGGCCTGACGGTTGGTGCCGGTCTTGGCAAAGACATTGCCAAGGTGAGTCCTTACGGTCGTTGCGGCGATGCCGAGCACCTCGGCGACTTCCGGCACGCCGCCGACATCGACGATGGCAAGCAGGACACGGAGCTCCGCCATCGTCAGCTTGTAGGCCGTGGCGATGACTTCCGGTGGGGATGGCGCTTCGACCGCGGATTTATGAACGAAGACGGCGGCGCTGGCGGCGTGACTGGGACGCGCTCTCTGACGCGCGCCAGAGGTGAGCGGCAACACATGGGCGACGTGGCGCTCGCCCTTTTTTCCGATGAGCGGCAGCGCAATGCCGGTGCCACCGATGGCCGCATCGCCGGTGGCGGCCACGAGAAAAGCGTCCTGCAGACCCGCATCGCTCTCCGCTTCGCCCGCCACCAATTTGCCGGCGGCCGCGCGCAGCACGTCGGCCTCGCTGACAAGGAAGTGCCCGGCTGCGTTGGCGTGAACAATGCGTCCGTTTGCATCGACGAAGAATATTGCGGCACGAAGACCGTCGAGCGATTGTGAAAACATCGCCGCTTCGGCCTCTTTGACGTTGAAGACCTTGGCGATAAGAACCGCGCGCCGGATGTGAGGTCCGAGCAGCAGCATGCGCCGGCGCATCTCGTCGTCGACCAGCCCATGCCGTTGGTGGCGGAAGACGCCGAACATGGCGGACTTCGTCACTGATTTTTCCAAAGTGATACTGGCGAAATCAACGAGGCCCTGCGGCTGCGCCCATTCCCGGTAAAAGCGCGTGGTGAGGAACTCGTCGTACGGGACCAGATCGGCTGTTGCCACCGGCACTTCGGTTTGCGCGAAGAACCGCGGCGTGGTGATCGGATTGCATTTGACGAATTTTTCGAAATAGAGGTCTCTGTAGGCCGGATCGATGCCGCCGTCTTCGAAATAAATGTCGCCGCCACCGCTCGCGGCGTCGTCCCAGAACACGGCGGCGGACTCGCCGCGAACGAATGCGGCGATTTTCTTGAGCGTGGCCGGCCATCGCGATCGATCGAGCGTGGTGTCGTAGATATCGCCGATCAGCGACGAGAGTAATTCTGTTTCGCGCCTATCCGCTTCATTGTCTTGAACCGACACCGCGTGCTCTCCGGAGCGCCTCTGACAAACCAGTCTGCAATCGAGGTCGAGGTTGGCAGAAAGGAGCACAAAAATCGACGGTATTGATCGACGGTATTGAATGGAACTCGCCGAAATCGAATTGACCTCCTCCAATCGGAGGAGGCGGCGGCCTTCGGCCGTTCGCTACATTGCTGCGCGTCGAGAAGGCTGAGGGGCGCACGACGCACGATGGCACGTCTGCAGGCGCGGTCGGGCCGTACAAGAGGAATTCTCCATGACGCTTTTACCCGAGGCACGCCGCTCTCCACCGCCGGCGAAATCCACGGCCCGTCCTGCCAGCATCGCGAAGGCTGCTTGGCTTCAGGCCGTCACCGCGATCATGACACCCGATCTCAGCGCGGTCATCGCGTTCTGCCTCATTGGCTTTTTGCTCACCCTCAACTTGATGCTTCGCTTTCCGGATCTTGGCGCGGTGATCGCGCAATATAACCAGTTCTGATTGGCGCGCGTCGCGGAGAAATCTTATGCGTCAGCACCTCATGCTAAGCAGCGCCGTTGTCGCGCTGTCGTTGTGGGCCGGCATTTCCGTCCAGCCGGCCGCCGCCGCCGACATGCCGATCAAGGCACCCGCCGCGCCGATCGCCGATCCGGCTTGGACCGGCTGGTATCTGGGCCTCAATGCCGGCGGCGACTGGAGCGCGTCAAAGCTGTCCACATCGACGACGAGTGTTCCCGGCGCCGGGTTGCAGCTCAGTGCGCTGGCAATAGGTCTCATTAACGGCCTGGGGTCGCCGACCGACATCCATAGCAGCGGATTCACCGGTGGCGCCCAGGGCGGTTACAATTATCAAATAGGTCAGTGGCTCGTTGGCGTCGAAGCCGACATTGAACACTTGCGCAACGCGGGTTCGCTTAGCGCAGCCACTGCACCCGGCACGTTTAACTTGAATTCGTCGGTCAGCACAGACTGGCTGTTCACCGCGCGGCCGCGACTTGGCGTTATCTCAAATAACTGGCTGTTCTACGGCACCGGCGGATTGGCGGTGACGCGGATCAGCGGCACGTGGAATTTAGCGGGCAGTGCCGGGATCGCGGAAAATGCTGCCGTTGCATCGACCAAAGCAGGCTGGGTTGCCGGCGGCGGCATCGAGACGATGTTGCCCGGGAAGTGGCTGGTCGGGGCTGAGTACCTCTACGTCAACGTCGCCAGTGTTTCGGCAGTCTCCTCGTCGACCAGTTTTGGGACGCCGCTTCCCAACCCCTTCAGCCACGCCGCGGATTTGAACGCGAATATCGTCCGCGTGCGCCTCAGCAAACTCTTTTAAGCCTCAAACCGCCCGGCTATCCGTGCTGCCGAACCCCTCGCGGGTGAGCCGCACCATGGCCTGATCGAGCGCGGAGAGAAACGCCGAGCGGTCGCGCGGCGCAAACGGCTTCGGGCCGCCGGTGATCTCGCCCGAGCTGCGCAGCGAGTCCATCAGGTTCCGCGTCGCCAGCGCCGCACCGATCATGTCTTCGCTGAATGGCTTGCCGTTCGGCGCGATCACCGTGGCGCCCGCCTTCACGCAGCGGCTCGCCAGCGGCACGTCCGCCGTGATGACAATGTCGCCGCGCTGCGCGCGCGCGGCGATCCAATTGTCCGCCTCGTCCATGCCGGCAGCGACGACGACGCGCTCGATCATCTCATCGCGCGGAACCGCGATCGGGCTGTTGCTGACAACGAAGACTTTAAGCGCGGTGCCTTTGAGGGCATGGCGTTCGGCGACGCGATAGACCTCCTGCTTTACCGGGCAAGCGTCGGCGTCGATTAAGATGCTGATCATCCTGTTCGACTAACATATGTCGCTATCGGCAGACCGTGAAAATCGCTACCCTACGTCACGGTTTCGCGCCGATCTTTGGGCTTCATCTCGCGAATCTCGCTTCCACCGAGGCGAGTCTTGCTTCCACCGAGGCGAATCTTCCACTGAGGAATGGATGAAAAATCGATTAAACCCGGGACCCGCCACCATTGTGATGCTCGCGGGCGCGCTGATATGCGTGATCGCCGCGCCTCTGGCCGGCGCTGCTGCAGGGCAAGCGCGGCACGCGCAGGCCGTAGAAGCGAAGGCTCAGCGCCCGGCCGCGGAACCGATCATGGCCATTGTGTCGATCAAGAGCCAGCAGGTGACCTTCTACGACGCCGACGGCTGGATCCTGCGCGCGCCGGTATCGACCGGCACGACCGGACGCGAGACGCCGGCCGGGGTCTTTGCCGTCGTCGAGAAGAACAAGGATCACCATTCAAGCCTCTATGACGATGCCTGGATGCCGAACATGCTGCGCATCACCTGGAACGGCATCGCGCTGCATGGCGGTCCCCTGCCCGGCTACGCCGCCTCGCATGGCTGCGTGCGCATGCCTTTCGATTTCGCCGAGAAGGTGTTTGACAAGGCGCCGATGGGGATGCGGGTGATCATCTCGCCGAACGACACGGAGCCGGTCGCTTTTTCCGATCCGTTGCTGTTCGTGCCCAAGCAGGATGCGATCGACGCCATGCCGGCACGCGCGGACGCGCTGGCCCACGACGCGGACGATGCCACCAGGGCGGCTGCCGCCGCGAAGACCGCTGCCGCGGCGGCAAAGCGCGAGGCCGGCGCAGCCTCGGCGGCAGCGCGCAATCTCGCGTCGCTCAAGAAACGCACCGATGCCGAGCTCGCTTACGCCGACAAGATGCTCGCTTACGCCAGGACGGACCGCGCCATGGCGATGGCCGAGGACTTCAAGCAAAAGGCCGCCGCCAAAGCCGAGACGCTGCCCGCGCAGCTCGACGCCGCCACGGCCGACGCCACGGCGAAGCAGGACGCCGCCGCGGCCGCGGCAGAAGCCGCCAAGACGGCCGAGGCCACGCGGAGCGCGGCCGCCCAGGCCGCGACGGACGCCAAGCTCGCCGGCGCGCCGGTCTCGATCTTCATCAGCCGCGCGACGCAGAAGCTTTACGTGCGGCGCGACACCCACAAGCGGATCCCGGACGGCGGCGAGAGGTACGACACCAGCCAGGAGTTCCCGGTCACGATCAAGGATCCCGACAAGCCGATCGGAACGCACATCTTCACCGCGGTGGCGCGCGCGGATGGCGGTTTGCGCTGGACCGAAGTCTCCATCGACAACGGCGACAATGCCAAGGACGCGCTCGACCGCATCACTTTCCCGCAGGAGGTGCTCGACCGTATCGCGCCCACCGCATTGCCGCTGTCCTCGATCACGATCTCAGATGAACCGTTGAGCAGCGAAACCAACTATCGCACCGAGTTCGTGGTAGTGCTGAACAACCAGCCGCAGGGCGGCTTCGCCAATCGCGCGCGCTCGCCCGACATGATCGCACGCGACAGTGATGAGTACGGCTATGGCTTTGGCCGCCAGCGCGATTGGGCCCCGTCATACGGCTATAGGCCGCCGCCCCGCAGCTACTACCGGCCGCAGGGCTGGTGGAATTAGGCGTCGGCTCTTTGAATGCAGTTTTTCCTTTATGAAATCGTCGCTCGCATCGTCGCGATCTATTTGTGTTTCGATTGCGGCCGCAAACTGTGGCATGGCGTTACCGAGAGAAAAATCGCGGTCTTCAATCCTGATCTTCTGGACTGGTGGTCGTATGGTGATGTTGATAGAGATACCGCGCCGATACGGTACTGGATCGAAATGGGCATCCAGATAATTTGCCTGGTTGGATGCCTCTTTGTTGCGATATTTGGATGGTGGCAGCCGAGCACCTGAGCATCGGTATCGCCGGCGTCAGCGTCAATCTAGAGAGCGACGGGATTCACGCGCGGATTTGCTGACTTCCTCTCCGATCGTCATGGCCGGGCTTGTCCCGGCCATCCACGTCTTGCTTTACTCCGCTCATGGCTGGCGGGTGGCTTTATTTTATGACCAATCGGCGCAACGGTATCTTGTATGCTGGCGTCACCAGCAATTTGCCGCGACGCGCCTTCGAGCATCGCGAAGGTCTGATTGACGGATTTACGAAACGCCGTGGCCTCAAAAGATTAGTTTATTGTGAGCGATTCGACGACATTCGGTCTGCAATTCAGCGCAAGACGACGATTAAACATTGGCCGCGCGCTTGGAAGGTGCGGCTTATCCACGCTGCGAATCCAAATTGGGACGATCTCTACGATACTCTGATCTAAGAAAGACGTGGATGGCCGGAACAAGTCCGGCCATGACGGCGCAAGGGCTCACACCCTCTCCACAAAACTATCCACCACCCGCTTCTCCCCGGCCCGATCAAACTGGATCGTCAGCTTGTTGCCGTCGACGGCGGAGACGTTGCCGTTGCCGAATTTCAGGTGGAACACGCGGTCGCCGACGGAAAACGCCGAGACGGTACCGGTGGATTTGGCAACCAGCTCGCCTTCGATGGTGAGCGGGATGCGCCGGGCGGGTGAGCCGGCAGCGCGGGGTTTGCCGCGCGGGGTTGAGAAATCGTCGTCGCCATCGTAATCGGCTTCCGCTTCGGCGAAGCCGGCGTTGCGGCCGGCTTGCGCCTTGTTGGCTTGCGCGCGCTGCCAGCCGGGGGTGCTGTAGCTCGAGCCAAATGAAGTGGCAGAGTCGAAGCGCGAGGCGCCGTAGCCGCCATAACCGCCGAAGCCGCCTTGCGACTCGATGACCTCGACATTGGCTTCCGGCAATTCGTCGAGAAAGCGCGAGGGAATGTTGGTCTGCCACAGGCCGTGCATGCGCCGGTTGGTGGCGAAATAGATTTTGGCGCGCTTCCTCGCGCGCGTCAGCCCGACATGCGCGAGGCGGCGTTCTTCTTCGAGGCCGGCGCGGCCCTGGTCGTCGAGCGTGCGCTGGTTCGGAAACACGCCCTCCTCCCAGCCGGGCAGGAACACGGTGTCGAATTCGAGCCCCTTGGCCGAATGCAAGGTCATGATGCTGACGGCGTCGTCCTCGGCGCCGCGCTCATTGTCCATCACCAGCGAGATGTGCTCGAGAAAACCCTGCAGGTTCTCGAACTCCTCCATGGAGCGCACCAGCTCTTTGAGGTTTTCGAGGCGGCCGGCGGCGTCGGCGGAGCGGTCCTTCTGCCACATTTCGGTGTAGCCGGATTCGTCGAGGATGATCTCGGCGAGCTCGTTGTGCGGCAGCGCATCGCGCTGCTTGCGCCAGCGGTCGAAAGCCTCGAGCACCCCGCGCAGCGCGCCGCGCGGCTTGGGCTTGAGCTCGTCGGTCTCGATCACGGCGCGGGCGGCCTCGGTGAGCGGCACGCGGCGCTTGCGCGCATGATCGTGCAGCAGCTGCACGGTGGCGTCGCCGAGCCCGCGCTTGGGCACATTGACGATGCGCTCGAAGGCGAGATCGTCGGCCGGCGAATTGACGACGCGCAGATAGGCGAGCGCATCGCGGATTTCGGCGCGCTCATAGAAACGCGGACCGCCGATGACGCGGTACGGCAGCCCGAGCGTGACGAAGCGATCTTCGAATTCGCGCATCTGGAACGAGGCGCGCACCAGGATGGCGATCTGATTGAGCGCATGGGGGCTCGATTGACCACTGCCGCGCTGCAGCTGCTCGATCTCCTCGCCGACGGCGCGGGCTTCTTCCTCGGAATCCCACGAGCCGGTGACGGCGACCTTCTCGCCGGGCACGTCATCGGTGCGCAGGGTCTTGCCGAGCCGGCCTTCGTTATGCGCGATCAGATGCGAGGCGGCGGCAAGGATGTGGCCGGTCGAGCGGTAATTGCGCTCGAGGCGGATCACCTTGGCGCCGGGGAAGTCGTGGTCGAAGCGCAGGATGTTGTCGACCTCTGCGCCGCGCCAGCCGTAGATCGACTGGTCGTCGTCGCCGACGCAGCAGATGTTTTTGGGTGCCGGCTCCGCCGCGTCATCCTTGGCACCATTCTTGGGCGCGCCCTCAGGAATGACGGCTGTGGACGCCACGCTGCGCTGCGCCAACAGCCGCAGCCAGAGATATTGGGCGACGTTGGTGTCCTGATACTCGTCGACCAGGACGAATTTGAAGCGGCCCTGATATTGGCGGAGCACATCGGGGTGCTCGCGGAACAGCCGGATGTTTTCCAGCAGCAAGTCGCCGAAATCGGCGGCGTTGAGAATCTTCAGCCGCTCCTGAAACGCCTTGTAGAGTTTCAGCCCCTTGCCGTTGGCGAAGGCGGCGGCCTCGCCGGCCGGCACCTGCTCCGGCGTCAGGCCGCGATTCTTCCAGCCGTCGATCATCATGGCGAGCACGCGCGCCGGCCAGCGCTTGTCGTCGATGCCTTCGGCGGCGAGCAATTGCTTCAACAGCCGGACCTGGTCGTCGACATCGAGAATGGTGAAGTCGGATTTGAGTCCGACCAGCTCGGCATGGCGGCGCAGGATCTTGACGCCGATCGAGTGGAAGGTGCCGAGCCAGGGCATGCCCTCGACCACGCCGCCGACGATCTCGCCGACGCGGTGCTTCATCTCGCGCGCCGCCTTGTTGGTGAAGGTGACGGCGAGGATCTCGCCGGGCCGGGCGCGGCCGGTGGCGAGAATGTGAGCGATGCGCACCGTGAGCACGCGGGTCTTGCCGGTGCCGGCGCCGGCCAGCACCAAAACCGGGCCGTCGAGCGTCTCGACGGCTTCGCGCTGCTCCGGATTGAGGCCGGCGAGATAAGGCGCGCCGGCCGCGGCGGCTTGCGCGCGCGCAGCAATGCCGCCGCGCGCGGGTTGCGGCGCGGGTTCCATGGACTCGACGTTGCGCTTTAATGGGTCAGCCAAAGCTCTTCAGCGCCCGAAATCACTGATTCTCACAGCCGTAAGATGGCATTTGGACGAGGCTTTTACGAGGCTTGGCTTTTACGAGGCTTGCGGCCGGTGTTCCCCGCACGCGATGCGGCGCAGATCAAGGTTTCGACGGGTCGTATGCCTCGCGCTTGGCATTGGCGATCTTGATCAGGGTCTCCGCCGCCTTGCGATCGTCCTTGAGGAAGGCGGCAAAGCCTTCCGGCGTGGTGGTCGCCGAGACCACGGCGTTCTTGTCGAGGAAGGCTACGAATTGCGGGTCGGTGAACAGTTTCACGAACTCGCTGTTGAGCTTCCCGACAATCTCGGGCGGCGTGCCTTTGGGCGCGGCCAGCCCCCACCAGCCCTGGCCGGGATAGCCGCCCCAGCCGACCTCGGCATAGGTCGGCACGTCCGGCAGCAGCGGTGAGCGCTGCGCCGAAGTCACCGCCAGCGCCTTGGCCTGGCCGCCCTGGATCAAGCCCATGAAATTGCCGACGCCGAACCGCGTCATCTGCACTTCGTTCGCGGCGATGGCCTGCGCCGCCGGGCCGCCGCCTTTATAGGGAATGCCGACGATCTGGGTCTGCCACTGGTTGTTCAGCCAGCGCAGGAACAGATCCGGGAACGAGCCTTCGCCGAGCGTCGCATAGTTCAGGCCGCTCGGCTTCGACTGCGCCAGCGTCTTCAATTCGGCGACGGAATTGACGCCGAGGCTCGACGGCACGAACACGCCTTCGATCAGCCAGAACAGCCGCGTCACCGGCGCGAAGTCCTTGTCGGCGTCGTAGGGCAGATTGCTGAACAGCAGCGGATTGTAGGACATGGTCGAGTGATAGATGACGCAGATGGTGTAGCCGTCGGGCGTGGCTTGCGCGCAGGTCTGCCCGGCGACGATGCCGGAGGCGCCGCCGAGATTTTCCACGATCACCGGCTGGCCGAGCTGCTGCTGCAAGCGTCCCGCCGCGGTGCGCATGATGACGTCGGTGACACTGCCGGCAGCAATGGACACGATCATCTTGATCGGCCGGCTCGGATAGGTGTCGGCGCGCGCCGCGAGCGGCGCTCCCGCCAAACAGGCCAGCAAACAGACTGCGAGTGTCTTTAATCTCGGCAAGAATCTCGGCACGGCGTTTCTCTCCCAAATTTCTTTCGTCCGCATTGGGACGATTTTGTTCTTTGCAGGCGCTTCGGCTTTAGCTCACGATGACTTCTCCGATCGAGCCGGAATCGTATTGCGTGAAGAACAGGCGGCCGTCGGCCAGCGCGGTGATGCAGCGCGCGCCGCTCGCCGGCGTCGGGATGTCGTATTCGCCGCGCACCGTGCCGTCCGCCGCCATGCAGCCGATCTTGTTGGCGAAGTTCGCGGTGTACCAGAGATCGCCGCCGGGACCGACGGTGACGCCGCGCAGCGAAGCATTCGGCGTCGGCACTTTATGTTCGGTGATCTTGCCGTCGCGGTCGATGCGGCCGAGCGCATTGGTCGAGGTCTCGACGAACCAGATGCTGCCGTCGGGATGGGTCGCCATGGCGCGCGGCTGGCTGTCATGGCTCGGGATCGCAAACTCGGTGACTTTGCCGTCGGTGGTGATGCGGCCGACGCGATTGCCCGAGGCTTCGCTGAACCACAGCGCGCCGTCGCGCACCGCGATCGACAAAGGTTTTGCTCCGGGCGTGATGCCTTCCGAAAATTCGGTGATGCGGCCGTCGGGCGTGATGCGGCCGATGCGGCTGACTTCGGTTTCGGAGAACCAGACATTGCCGTCGGGGCCGAGCATCATGCCGTCCGGCCCGGCATTGGGTGTCGGCAGCGCGAATTCCGTGATCTCGCCGCGCATGGTGATGCGGCCGATCTTGTTGGCGCTCTTTTGCGCAAACCACATGGCGCCGTCGCCGCCGACGGTGATGCCGATCGGCGTCGCACTCGCAGTCGGCAGCGTGAACTCGCGAAACGTGCCGCGGTCGGGATCGAAGCGGCCGATCTTCGCCGCGCCGCTCTCGCAGAACCACAGCGCGCCGTCCGGGCCTTGCATGGCAATGTAGGGCTTGCTGTCGGCGCTCGGAATTTTGTGCTCGCGCATGGCAACGCGCAAAACTTTTCGTGATTCTTGCGGCGCCGGCGCGTGCGAAAATTCTGCCATCATCCCCCCGGCTCATATCCGCCTTTACCGCGGTTACGGTCGGAAAAAAGCGCCGCCGTGTCAATGAGACGGCAAGGAAGACGGTATGCTTGCTGACGATCTTGCCGGCAGGCGCGGCGGGGTCAGGTCTTGCAGTTCAGTTTTTCTCGGGCATGGCGATGCGCCGGCCGGCGGCTTCCGGGATTGGCAGCGCGCCGTGCGCGGCGCGCATGCGGGCCAGCCGCGCGGCGACCGTGGACGGGAACGGGGCTGTTTTCTGCTTCGCCGTGTCGACATGCAGCGCCATGTTCTCGGAGGTGGCCGACAGCCAGCCCTCCTCGGCGTGAAACAGCTGCTCGAAATAATGCAGGCGCTTGGTGTCATAGCCGAGCAGCTGGAACGTCACCCGCACCCGGTCGCCGGCATGTAGCTCGCGCAGATAGCGCACATGGACTTCGGCGGTGTAGCAGGAGTGCTTGGTGCGCTCGACATAATCGAGCCCGCAGCCGATGAGCTCGTAGGCCTCGTCCACCGCGCGGTCGAACAGCACATTGTAATAGGCCATGTTGAGATGGCCGTTGTAGTCGATCCAGCCGGCCTCGACCGGCATCGCCGAGGAGACAAAGGGCGCGAAGAACGCGGGTTCGAGATCGAGACGATCGAGCATTTTCAGAATGTGACGGATTCGACACGTGCCACGCAAGCGAAAGCTGAAAGCGCGCAGTTTAAATTTTGGCAATCTGGATAGTTAATGCGCCGACTTGATTTCTCGGCTTTTGGCCGCCAGTTTGGGCTTTAAGAAACCGCGCGATAAAGGCGGCGCAGACCGGGAAACGCTCCGAAAATGGCAGTCCTCGAGGCGGCACAAAGCAGCAAACCAGACCGCAGGGCGGCCGACGGCGTAATCGCCGCGCTCGCCACGCGCTATGGCAATCGGCTGACGACCTCGCCGTCGGTGCGCGAGCAGCACGGCCACACCACGACCTGGATCGCGAACCAGCCGCCCGACGCGGTGTTCTTTCCGCACTCGACCGAAGACGTGCAGGAGGTAATGCGGCTTTGCGCAGCCGCGCGCGTGCCGGTGGTGGCGTTCGGCACCGGCACTTCGCTCGAAGGCCAGGTCAATGCGCCGCGCGGCGGCATTTGTCTCGATTTCCGCGAGATGAACCGGGTGCTGGCAGTGCATGCCGAAGACCTCGATTGCGTCATCGAGCCCGGCATCACCCGCAAGCAGCTCAACGAATATCTGCGCGACAAGGGCCTGTTCTTCCCGATCGATCCCGGCGCCGATGCCTCGCTCGGCGGCATGGCGGCGACCCGCGCTTCGGGCACCAATGCGGTGCGCTACGGCACCATGAAGGACAATGTGCTGGCGCTCAAAGCCGTGCTCGCCAACGGCGAGGTGATGTCGACGGCGCGCCGGGCCAAGAAATCTTCCGCCGGCTACGACCTCACGCGACTGATGATCGGCTCGGAAGGCACGCTCGGCGTCATCACCGAATTGACGCTGCGCTTATCCGGTATTCCCGAGGCCATCGCGTCCGGCAT
This sequence comes from Xanthobacteraceae bacterium, assembly GCA_035483735.1. Lineage (GTDB taxonomy): Bacteria > Pseudomonadota > Alphaproteobacteria > Rhizobiales > Xanthobacteraceae > BOG-931. The sequence goes on from DATHPQ010000042.1 coordinate 11,565, forward strand.
CTGCCCGTTTCCGTCGGTGGAGGCGGCGTGCAATGCCACGATCCTTACCATCCAATCCGGCATCCCGGTGGCGCGCATCGAACTGCTCGACGCGATGCAGGTGAAGGCGTGCAACGCCTATTCCAAGCTCAATATGCCGGAAACGCCAATGCTGTTTCTGGAATTTCACGGCAGCGATTCGAGCGTCGGCGAGCAGTCCGAGCGCTTCGGCGAAATCGCCGGTGAGCTCGGCGGCGGCCCGTTTGATTGGGCCACCAAAGCGGAGGATCGCACCCGGCTGTGGCAGGCGCGGCATGACGCTTACTGGGCGGTGAAAGCGCTGCGTCCGAACTCGACGGCGCTGGCGACCGACGTCTGCGTGCCGATCTCGCGGCTCGCCGAATGCGTGACTGAATCGCAGCGCGACCTGGAGCAGAGCCGCCTGTTGGCGCCGATCGTCGGCCATGTCGGCGACGGCAATTTTCACCTGTCGCTGGTGATCGACCTTGCCGACACCGACGAAGTGAGCCGCGCCAAGGCGTTCTTGGAACGCGTCGTCGACCGCGCGCTGGCGATGGACGGCACCTGCACTGGCGAGCACGGCGTCGGCCAGGGCAAGATGAAATATCTGCCCGCCGAGCACGGCGAAGCGACGCTCGACACGATGCGCGCGATCAAGCGCGCGCTCGATCCGCTCGACATCTTGAATCCCGGAAAGATCTTTCAGCTCTAGAGCAAGATCCCGAAAAGCCTGTCCTCGGACTTGATCCGAGGGTGGCAACCGGTTTTCGGAAAAAGATCATGCTCGAACAGAAATCAAAAAAAGACCGCGCCCGGATTGTCACGGGCGCGGTCACGAATTTGATCAGTTGCGGCGGATTATTCCGGACGCAGCACCGGCGAGGACCCCTGCGGCACCAGCATCATTTCCCGCGGCGTCGGATTGGCGGACCCGCCGCCGACCGTCGGGCTCACGGCAGCGCTGCCGACATGACCCAGCGTCTTCGACTGATAGTGATCAAGGACAAACAGACGTATCGCTGAGGACAGATTGCCGTGCTGACGTTCGGTATCGATGGACGCCACCAGGTCCGACAGTGTCGCATGCCGGGCAATCGCAATGTCCTTGAGCGCCTTCCAGAATGCATCCTCAAGACTGATACTGGTCTTGTGGCCCGCGATGACGATCGAGCGCTTTACGACAGGCGATTTCATTCCACGTCTCCCGTTTCGATCCGGTGTTGGTCGAGGCTTGTCTGGGCTTTGTCGCTTCGAGCGCGCTGAAGGTTCGCTGTCGCTTTCGAGCGGCCGAACTCGGCCCGCCGCGCCGCAGCTTCCTGGTCGGCCGCGCGCCGCTTGGCCCGCTTCCGCTCGGTTCGAAGGTTGATGATTTGCCCTGCTTGACGCGCCATAGCCAAAACTCAGGTGCAGAACTCAATTAGTTCGCTTTGACGGTAACCAGGTAGGATAAGAGGCCAGACGTTCCCGGCCCCCGTTCGTTTCAAATAGGACTACGTCGGTCGCGGCTTACTGGATCACGCCGCAATCCACAGAAAGACGTTGCGTAGATCACTAAAAGTTTATCGGCGCCTCTATACAACTTAAAGTAGAGGTTTCGGGAAACGGCGGTGTATTGGCGATGCGCCGACCACCCGGCGATTTACTTCTTGCGGAAGCGATCGAGCCGCACGACTTCGGCGCCGGCGCCGCCATCGGGGCGGTCCGGCGGCGGCGTATCGGCAGGCTTGGCGTTGGCCGGTGCCGCATCGGCCTTATTCGCCTGGGCCGGCGATGCCGGGGCCGCAGCCTTGTCGATGACCGGCGCAGCCTGGCTGCCGGTCGCTATGACCGGGGCGTTGGCATCGAGCGTCTCGAACTGAAATCCGAATTGCACGGCCGGGTCGTAGAACGCGGTCACCGCCTCGAATGGCACCGCCAAGCGCTCCGGCACGCCGCCGAACGACAAGCCGACCTCGAAAGCCGCATCATCGACATGCAGGTCCCAGAACTGGTGCTGCAGGATGATGGTCATAGTCTCCGGATATTGCGCGCGCATGCGGTCGGACAGCCGCACACCGGGCGCCACGGTGCTGAAGGTGATCTTGAAATGATGCTCGCCTGGCAGGCCTTTTTTGGCGACATCGGCCAGCACAGTTCGCACCACACCGCGCAAGGCGGCCTGGGCCAGAACGTCGTAGCGGATGTGATCGGTGGCCATGCCGGGAGCCGGAAGTCAGCGTTTTATCAACCGATAGATAAGCCCAGAATCATGGCCATTCAAACGCGTTCTGCCGGATGCCGACAGATAAGTGCGTCCGCGTCAGCGCGGTTCTCGGCGGCTATGTGGAAACACGGATACCGGCAAAGCCGGTACCGGCAGTGAAATGGTGCAGGGAAGAAAGTGGAGGCTTCTGTTGCCAGGTGCCTCCGAACCCCGCCTAACGGAGCTTAACCCGTTAGGACTTTAAGTCGGTATTTCAAACCGCGTTACGCGGCCTGAGCAACCGGAGCATAGTTGTCATTGGCAACTATGAGATAGGCCCGATAACGGTGGAACCATGCCGAGCAAAAGCCCGCCTTTTACGCCCTCGTCGATCCTATTTCGACCCCGTAATGGTGGAGTCGCCGGGTACCGCCCCCGGGTCCGAAAGGTTTATTACAACGGCCATTTATCGCCATAGCCGGCATGCGCCGGCAGCAAGGAATATAAGCGCAAAAGCTTGCGGAAAAAAGAGCGGGTTCTGGCCGCTCCACAGTCGTGGCCCGGCTGCACAAAAGCGTCTGGCTGGAAGGGATGGCGGGCGCTAAACGAACGCCATGGACTCCGCCCCGATGAACTCCGACCCGATAAACTCCGACCCGATTCCGACCTCGAACGATCCTCCAGCCGAAAGTCCCATCCAAGCGAGCGATCGTCCTGCGGCATCAACCGCGCCGGCGCCGACCATCACTGAGCTCTTTGTCGCCTTCGCCAAGATCTCGCTGTCCGGTTTCGGCGGCGTGCTGGCCTGGGCGCGGCGCATGATGGTCGAAGAGCGCAAGTGGATGACGTCCGAGCAGTTCAACGAGGTCTATGCGCTCTGCTCGTTTCTGCCCGGCGGCAACATCATCAATTTCTCGATCATTATCGGCGGCCGCTTCCGCGGCCCACTGGGCAGCGTGGCGGCGCTCGCCGGACTGCTCGGCCCGCCGATGATCCTGATCCTCATCATCGGCGCCATCTACGCGCATTACGGCGACCTGCCGGTGCTGCGCCGGGCGCTGACCGGCGTCGCTGCGGCGGCGGCCGGCTTGATGCTGGCGACGGTCGCCAAAATGGTGCAGCCGCTGTTTCGCAACCGCGCCGCGGTCGGCCTTGCAATCGCGCTCGCGACATTCCTCGCCATCGCCATTATGCAATGGCCGCTGCCGCTGGTGCTGCTCGCCATCGTGCCGGTCAGCATCGCTTATGCCTGGAGCCGATTATGAAAAATGGCGGTGGAGTTCTGCTGACCTTGGCGGCGTTCTTTGCGGCGACATCGCTGTTCACGATCGGCGGCGCCAATTCCGCGGTGCCGGAAATGCATCGCTATGCCGTCGACGTGCAGCATTGGCTGACCGACCGGGAATTCAGCACGACCTTCGCGCTGGCGCAGCTGACGCCCGGGCCTAACATCATCATCGTGACGCTGATCGGCTATCACGTCGCCGGCGTCATCGGCGGGCTGGTCACGACGCTGGCGATGTGCGGCCCGACCTGCGTGTTCGCCTATTTCGTCGGCCGCGCCTCCGATCGTTTCAAGGGCGCGACCTGGCACGACGCGCTGAGCCGCGGCCTGGTTCCAGTGACGTTGGGCCTCCTGGCGGCGAGCGCCACCGTGATTGCGACCACAAGCGGCTATGGCTGGCTCGCCGTGCTCATCACCGTAGCCACCGCGATCACCGCGTTTTTCGTGCGCGTACACCCGCTATGGGCCTTCGCCGTCGCCGCGGCGCTCGGCGCGGCAGGACTGGTGTGACGATCCATATGTGACGGTCCACAGCCGCGGTTCTGCGCCACAGGCTTTACACTTGCCCGAGCTTCGATCGCCCCTCATTTAGAGCTAAAGTGAGCACCGCGACTCAGCCGAAACCGAAACATCGATGCGCCAATATCTCGATTTGATGGAACGCGTGCTCTCCGAGGGCGTGGAAAAGCGCGACCGCACCGGCGTCGGCACCAAATCGATTTTCGGCCATCAGATGCGTTTCGACCTGCAGCACGGCTTCCCGCTGGTCACCACCAAGAAGCTGCACGTCAAATCCATCATCTACGAATTGCTCTGGTTCCTGCGCGGCGACACCAATGTCAAATATCTCAACGACCACGGCGTTACCATCTGGAACGAATGGGCCGACGAGAACGGCGATCTCGGCCCGGTCTATGGCAAGCAATGGCGTTCCTGGCCGACGGGTGACGGCGGCTCTATCGACCAGATCGCAAACGTGCTCAAGGAAATCCGCCGCAACTCGGATTCGCGCCGGCTGATCGTGACGGCGTGGAATCCGGCGGAGATCGAAGGCATGGCGCTGCCGCCGTGCCACTGCCTGTTTCAATTCAATGTCGCCGACGGCGCGCTGTCATGCCAGCTCTATCAGCGCTCGGCCGATGTGTTTCTCGGCGTGCCGTTCAACATCGCTTCTTATGCGCTATTGACCGTCGCGGTCGCGCAAGTGGCCGGACTGAAACCCGGCACCTTCATCCACAGTTTCGGCGACACCCATCTTTATCTCAATCATCTCGAGCAGGCGCGCTTGCAGCTTTCGCGCCAGCCGCGG
>DATHPQ010000043.1:0-52264 GCA_035483735.1 Xanthobacteraceae bacterium
TGTTCATCGTGCATTCCCCCAAAGCAGGCCGCGTTACGCCCCAAGGTACAGTGTTACACCGGAGAATGCTGGACCCTTTGTCGCGCGGCGACTACGGTACCGTGCTCAATCCTGCCGGAGAAGCTTCTTGCACACCAACGATAATCTCACCACCGAACGAAAGACTTTTGTCACTCATCTCGAATGCTCGGCGACCGGCGAGCGTTACGCCGCCGACGAGATTCATAATCTGTCGCGTGTCGGCAAACCGCTTCTGGTCCGCTATGACCTCGACGGCGTGAAGCGGGCGCTCAGCAAAGACGAGCTTGCCAAGCGGCCGCCGGATCTGTGGCGCTATCGCGAATTGCTGCCGGTGCGGCGCAAGGAAAATATCGTCAGCCTCGGCGAGACGATGACGCCGCTGGTGCCGCTGCCGAAGCTTGCGGCGAAACTCGGCGGCGGCGAGATTCTGATCAAAGACGAAGGGCGCTTGCCGACCGGCTCGTTCAAGGCGCGCGGCCTGGTCATGGCGGTGTCGATGGCCAAGGCGCTCGGCATCACGCATATGGCGATGCCGACCAACGGCAATGCCGGTGCGGCGCTCGCTGCCTATGCCAGCCATGCCGGGATCAAGACCACGATCTTTTGTCCCGAAGATACGCCGGAAGTGAATGTCAGCGAGATCGGACTGCAAGGCGCGACCGTCTATCGCGTCAACGGGCTGATCGACGATTGCGGCAAGATCGTCGGCGAAGGCAAAGCCAAAGTCGGCTGGTTCGACGTCTCGACCTTGAAGGAGCCGTATCGCATCGAGGGCAAGAAGACGATGGGGCTCGAGCTTGCCGAACAGCTCGGCTGGGAGGTGCCCGACGTCATCTTCTATCCGACCGGCGGCGGCACCGGCCTGATCGGCATGTGGAAGGCCTTCGCCGAGCTCGAAGCGATCGGCTTCATCGGCAGTCAGCGCCCGCGGATGGTGGCGGTGCAGGCGGCCGGTTGCGCGCCGATGGTGCGCGCCTATGAAGACGGCGTCGAGCACGCGCCGCGCTGGGAGAACGCGCAGACCATCGCGTCCGGCATCCGCGTGCCGCAAGCGGTCGGCGATTTCCTGATTCTGCGCGCGGTGCGCGAGAGCAAAGGGTTTGCTGTTGCAGTGTCGGATGACGCGATCTCAGCCGCGCTCGATGAAGTGGCGCGCGCGGAGGGCTTCCTGATGTGCCCGGAGGGAGCGGCGACCTACGCGGCCTATCAGCAGAGCCTCGCCGACGGGCGGGTCAAGAAGACCGAACGGGCGGTGCTGTTCAATTGCGCGACAGGCCTGAAATATCCGCTGCCGCCGATCCGTCGCACGCTCGATCGCCACAAGCCGATCGACTTCGCTGCGTTGTAACGGCTCTAAATTTGTAGCCAGTTGAATCCGCTTGACCGTTTTCGCCGACGTCTTCACTATCGCAAGCGGTGGTTCCCGCAAGGGATCAAAAGGGAACGCGGTGCGCGCGCAAATCTTGCGCGTAATGCCGCGGCTGCCCCCGCAACTGTAAGCGGCGAGTCGATGGCCAATCTTGCCACTGGAAGCGGTCAACGCTTCTGGGAAGGCGGCCAGAGACAGCGACCCGCAAGCCAGGAGATCTGCCACCAGCAACGAGTCACGCGCGAACGCGTCGGGCGGGGTGTCCTGGCGTAATTGTAGAGTCCGGTTTGTTTTGCGGTCCGCACTGGGGCGAATGGGACCGCCGATCAGCCAAAATCGCGGTGACAGGTTCGTTCTTCGCCACTGGTGTGTGACGTGGAGCCTGTCTTACATCGCCGCCGCGAGCGTGGCGGCTATTATCTATTTCATTCCCTTCTCATCTCGACATCGGTCATCGCACTCGGCGCTTCGCTCGCGCCAAGTCCGGGTGTTGCACAGACCGTGACACCGCCGGCCCAGGCAACGCCGGAAAAGCAGGAAAACAAGGAGTTGCCGCAGGTCAGCGTGTCGGGAAAACGGGCGCAGCGCGGCGCGGTCAAGAAGCGGCGGCCGGATGTCGTCCTGCATCAGGTTCCGAATGCGACCGGGGCGCCGACGGTTGGGACTTCGTCTGTGTCTGGACAAGCGTCTGGACAAGCTCAGCCTCTGGCGGGCGTGCCAATGACGCCGCTCAACACTGTCGCGGCAAGCGCCAGCCGATTGAATCTTCCGGTTATTGAAACGCCGGCGTCCGTCGACATCGTCACTGCGCAGACGATTCAGGAGCAGGGCTACCGCACGACCACAGATACCGCCCAAGGCGCGGTCGGCGTCTTGGCCGGCGACGCTGGCGGCGCACCGGCCAATTTTTCGATGCGTGGCTTTACCGGCAGCGAGGTGAACACCCTTTACAACGGCATTTGGACCGGGCCGTCAGACATTACCGCGCGCTGGATGGGGACGGCCAATCTCGAGCAAGTCGAGTTCCTCAAAGGCCCATCGTCGTTGATGACGGGGCTCAACGCGATCGGCGGGTCTGTCAACTATGTCAGCAGACAGCCAACCACAGGACCGGTTCGCAGCGAAGCCGACGTCTCGCTTGATTCTTATGGCTCATTCACCTCGCACTACGGCTCTGGCGGGAGCACACCGGTGCAGGGTCTTGATTATCGTTTCGATGCAAGCAGCGCCAAATTGAATAGCTTCATCGACGGTGACTTTCGTGATTTGACGGACCTCTCGGGGCAATTCAATTACCGCGTCACGGACAGCTTCAAGACATTTGTGGCCGTGGAATACAAAAACGATGCCGGACATGCCTATTGGGGCACACCGCTTGTTCCTGTCTCCGTCGCCGGCCCTTTTGCCAAAAGCGGCATCGTTTCAGGCACGGCCATCAGTGCGTTTGACAGCTCGGTGATAGGGCCGGTGACAATCGATTCCCGCACGCTGACGAGCAATTACAACGTGGCTGATAACGCGACTGGGGCCAAAGAGGTTTGGCTGCGCGGCGGATTCGAATGGACACCGACCAACAATGTGACCATCAAAAACCAAGCCTACTACTACAAGGAGCAGGCAAACTGGATCGACAGCGAAACATACGCCTTCGATAACACGACAATGGCGATTGACCGTGATCGCTTCGCTGTCTCGCATGACCAGAAAGTCTACGGCGACAATACCGATATCTCTTTCGATTCGTGGATATTCGGCATGGAAAATCGTTTCGCCACTCAGCTTCAGGCCAGCAGCAACAAAATCACGTTCAAGCAAGACGACAATGGCGGCTTTCCCCAAGATACGGACATCTCGATCGTGGGGCCGCAACCTGGAACTTACGGAGTCATTTCCTTCGACACTAGAAACAGCCGGCTCGATGATTACGCCGTATCGTTCGAAGATCGCCTAAAGCTAACATCCGCATTCGCGTTGATCGGCGGGGTCCGTGTCGAGGATTTCAGATTGGCGCGAGACGGCGTCAACTTCGACGGTACGATCCCCGCCGGGCAGCCGTTCACGAAGACATGGGCTCCGGTTTCCTATCGCGCGGCCTATACCTACGAACCGATCCACAATTTGATGTTCTACAGCATGTACGCGACCGCTTACGATCCGGCGATTGCGGGGGTCTTCTCACTTAATCCCGACAATGGGCCGCTTAGTTTGACGAGTGCGCGCACCTACGAAACCGGCGCCAAGCAAATCCTATGGGACGGCAGGGCGGAGTGGACCGTCGCTGCCTACGATATCCTCCAGCGCAACGTTCTTGTGCCTATCAGTCCGGAGGTAGACGATATTGCCGGCGCAGTCTCGACCAAGGGCATCGAAGTGGCCGGCGCCGTGCGTCCGATTGAAAGTCTTAAGCTGTGGGGCAATGTCGCGCTTAATCATTCGCGCTTCGATAATTTCGATGTGTGGACGGGCAACACGCCGCCGAACGTAGCGCCCATTATCGTCAATGGAGGAGCGTCCTATCGGTTCGACCACTGGCGATGGCCGGTGGAGTTCGGCGGCTCGGTACGTCATGTTGGAAACCGATACCTCTTTCAGGATGATGCGACTACGCTTCTCGCCTACACGACAGCGGACGCTTACGCGTTTGTCGATATTCCCGGCAAAGATCTGCCATGGCGCGCGGTCGACACGGTCCGAGTCACGTTCCGCGTCCGCAATCTGACGAACGCTGTTTACGCTGCCTGGTCCGATTCGGGACTTCCAGATCAAATCCTCCTCGGCACGCCGCGGACCTATGAGGTTGCCGCTTCCGCCAAGTGGTGAAATTGGGCTAAGTCGTGCGATGATCCGCGCGCTCATTCTGCTGCACCGCTGGCTGAGCGTCGCGTTCTGTTTGCTGTTTGCGATGTGGTTCGCAAGCGGCATCGTGATGCATTTCGTGCCGTTTCCGGAGCCGAGCGATGCCGAACGACTTGCCGGACTGGGGCCGCTCGATTTGCGGCGCGGCCTCCATGGCCCGGCAGAGGCGGTCAAGGCCAGCGGTCTCGCCGTTGTCACGCGCGTGAGGCTGACACAACGGAGCGATGGATCGGTTTATCTGATCACCGGTCCTGCGAACGCCGTTGCGCTTCACGCCGCCGATCTTTCCGGTGCGGCCGTGCATTCACATCCTTTGGCTTTAGCCATAGCCAAGGATTATGCCGCTCACCGGCAATGGTCCGCGGCGGCAGCGCGCGTTGCAGCGCTGAAATCCTACGATCAATGGACGGTCGGAAGCGCGTTTGATCGCCAGCGCCCGCTCTATCGGACCGCGCTCGATGACGGACGAGGCACCGACCTCTACGTGTCGAGCAGCAGCGGCGACGTCGTGCTGGGCACCACACGTCGTCAGCGGGCATGGAATTATCTCGGCAGTGTCGCGCATTGGATTTATCCAACGTTGCTGCGCAGCCGTCCCGCGGCGTGGAGTTGGGTGGTCTGGTCGATCTCGCTCGCCGCGCTGATCGGTGCATGCGCGGGCGCGGCAATCGGCATGCTGCGGCTTGTCGGCAAAGCCGGGTTCGCCTCGTCTTATCGCGGCTGGCAATTGTGGCACTATCGGCTCGGTCTGTGCTGCGCTTTGTTTGTCTTGACCTGGATGTTCAGCGGCTGGTTGTCGATGGACAATGGCACTTTGTTCTCGACCGATACGCCGACAAGCGCTGAGATCCTCGCCGTCGCCGGCACGCCCGATTGGAACGTCGTGCCGTCGGATGAACTGCAGCGCATCGGCCCGCAAACCATCGAAGCCGAGTGGTTTGCCTTCGCTGGCCGAATCTATCGTCGGGATCGGACAACGCGCGGCGCGCAACGTCTCGCCGGCGCGGATTTGCCTGCCGTATCGGAGCGTGCGTTTCTTGATGCGGCCGAAGTGAAGGCTGCCGTGAACAGGCTAGCGCCGTCGTGTGAGTCGGTGGCCGTTATTGATGGCGACGACAGCTATGTTCCTGCGCCTGTTATGCCAAACGAGCCGATCTACCGCGTTGTCTGTGGTGACGTTTGGTTTCACGTCGACGGCTCCAGCGGCACCTTGCTGAACAGGACCGATTCCTCGGCTCGGGCCTACCGCTGGCTGTTCGGCGCCCTGCATCGCCTCGACTTTCCCATCCTGACCGCCCGTCCGGTATTGCGTACGATATTGATTGTCGCCTTGTGCGGATTTGGTTTCGTGTTCAGTCTGACCGGCGTCGTCATTGCGTGGCGCAGGCTGCTGTCGTGTCTTCAACCGGCGCCGCGGCAGCCATAGGGAGAGCGGATGTTTCCGCCGCAACGGATCGTTTGCCTGACGGAAGAAACCGTCGAGACACTTTATCTGCTCGGCGAAGAGGAACGCATTGTCGGCATTTCCGGCTATGTCGTGCGCCCATCGCGGGCGCGGCGCGAGAAGCCGCGGGTGTCGGCGTTCACGTCAGCGGATATTCCGAAAATCCTCGCGCTTGAGCCCGATCTCGTTCTGACTTTTTCCGATCTACAAGGCGACATTGCCGCCGAATTGATCAAAAGCGGCGTCGCGGTCCATGCCTTCAACCAGCGCACCGTCGCCGAAATCTTCGACATGATCCGCACCGTCGGCGCGCTGGTGAACGCATCCGACCGCGCCGAGCGTCTGGCGAGCGATCTTTTTGATCGTGTCGCCGCTGTGCGCCGGCGCGCGGCGCTAAGATCGCGCCGGCCCAAAGTCTATTTCGAGGAATGGGATGAGCCGATGATTTCCGGCATCGCCTGGGTGTCCGAACTGATCACGGCGGCGGGCGGCGACGATATTTTTGCCGGTCTGTCACGCAACAAATCGGCCAAGGATCGTATCGTCAGCGCCGAAGAGGTGATCGCCGGCGCGCCGGATGTCATCATCGGGTCATGGTGCGGCAAGAAGTTTCGCCCTGAAAAGCTCGCTGCACGGCCGGGTTTCGCCGCGCTACCGGCGGTCAGGAACGGCGCCGTCTTCGAGATCAAGTCGCCGCTGATCTTACAGCCGGGGCCCGCCGCGCTAACCGACGGCCTGGCGGCCATCGACGCTATCATCGCGGAAGTTGCGGCTGGGATTAATCACAGTATTGCGGGGCCTTAGCAATTTCGTATAGCGCGGCGCTGAGGCCGCGTTCAGAGTCGTGTTGCGCCGATTCGCGGCGTGAAACCCGGGCTGGGGGATAGTTCGTGCTCAAGGGGCTGCTCACATTCGGGTTGACCCGGCGGCCGCTCGTTCTGCTCGGCTTGGGGTTGTTCATCGTCGCCGGCTTGTTCGCATTCTCACGGCTGAACATCGAAGCCTATCCGAATCCGGCGCCGGTGATTTTGGAAATTACCGCGCAGTCGCCCGGCCAGTCGGCCGAGGAAATGGAGCGCTATTTCACCATTCCGATCGAGGTCGGGCTCGCCGCAACCCCCGGAGTCGATGTCATCCGCTCGACCTCGTTCTACGGCCTGTCTTTCGTGCGCGTCGTGTTCCAGTACAACGTCGATTATTATTTCGCGCTGACGCAGACCGCGATCAATCTGCAGCAGAATGTCAGCCTGCCCAACAACGTCACGCCGCAAATCCAGGGCACCAGCCTGGTCGGCGAGATCTACCGCTATCAGGTGGTCGGGCCGCCGCATTTCGGTCTGACCAATCTGCGCACCGTGCAGGATTGGATCCTGCAGCGCCGGCTCCTCACCGTGCCGGGTGTGGTGCAGGTCAACACCTGGGGCGGCACGACGAAACAATTCGACGTCGAGGTCGATCTGCATAAGCTCGACGCCTACAACGTCACCTTGCCGCAGGTGATCACGGCGCTCGGCAATGCCAATCTCAATGTCGGCGGTCGCACCATCAATTTCGGCCAGCAGTCGGTGAATATCCGCGGCGTCGGTCTCATGAATTCCGGCGGCGATGCCGATCTCACCCAGGGCTACCATGTCGGGGACATCGAGAATGTCCCGTTGAGCCAGTCGAACGGCGTGCCGGTCTTTGTCAAAGATGTCGCCAAGGTGACGATCGGCTATGCGCCGCGGCTCGGCAAGGCCGGGCGCGATCATGACGACGACGTGGTCGCCGCCATCGTCATCATGAATCGGACGCTGCACACCAACGATGTCGTCGCCCGCGTGCGCGATGAGATTCAGAAGATCAACAGCGACGGCAGCTTGCCGCCCGGTGTCAAGCTTGTGCCCTATTACGATCGCACCACGCTGGTCGATGTCACGACGGCCACTGTGCTACACAATCTCGTCAGCGGCTGCCTGCTTATCTTCTTCATCCAATGGCTGTTCCTCGGCGATCTGCGCAGCGCCATCATCGTCGGCGTCAATATCCCGTTTGCGCTATTCTTCAGCATCATCATCATGGTGCTGCGCGGCGAGGACGCCAATCTGCTGTCAGTGGGCGCCATCGATTTCGGCATCATTGTCGACGCCGCGGTGATCCTGGTCGAAAACATCTACCGCAATTTCCAGGCGCGGCCGCCGGCGCGGGAAGCGCTGCTGATGCACCTTGCCGAAGGCCAGTGGGGAGCGGATCCGACGCGCGGCAGCGATTTCGCCGGACTTGAATCGTGGAACGACCGGCTCCGGCTCATTCTGGTCAGCGCGCTGCAAGTCGACCGCGCGGTGTTCTTTTCAACCGCGATCATCGTCGCCGCCTTCATCCCGCTGTTCACCATGCAGGGCGTCGAAGGCCAGATTTTCGGGCCGATGGCGCGAACCTATGCCTATGCGCTGATTGGCGCGCTGATCGCGACCTTCACGGTGACGCCGTGCCTTGCCTCGCTGCTGCTTCCTGAAAACGTCGCCGAGGTCGAAACCGTGGTCGTGCGCTGGCTGCGCGCGGCCTATACGCCGGTCCTGCGCTGGTCGCTGGTCAACCGGCGGATCACGGTCGCCATCGGCGTCGCCTTTCTCCTGATCACCGGCTTTCTCGGCTCAAGGCTCGGCAGCGAATTCCTGCCGACGCTGGAAGAGGGCAATTTGTGGATCCGTGCCTCGATGCCGCCGACAATATCCTTGGAAGCAGGCGAGCCGATCGTCACCAAGATCCGCGAGATCCTGTTGAAATATCCTGAAGTGATCACGGTGACGTCGCAGCAGGGCCGTCCCGACGACGGCAGCGACGCCGCCGGCTTCTACAACGCCGAGTTCTTCGTGCCGCTCAAGCCGCTCGATCAATGGCCGCCGCGCGTGACCAAAGAGTCGCTAATCAACGAGATGCAGGCGGAACTCGACAAGCAGTTCGTCGGCATCGATTTCAATTTCTCGCAATATATCCAGGACAATGTCGAGGAGGGGCTGTCCGGCGTAAAGGGCGCCAATTCGGCAAAGATCATCGGCCCTGATTTGGCGACGCTCGAGCAGATCGCCCGCGGCGCTATGCATGAAATGGCGCAAGTCCAAGGGATCACCGATCTCGGCGCGTTCTGGGTGCTCGGCCAACCGAACCTGAACATCAAGATCGACCGCGCCAAGGCGGCGCGTTACGGGCTGAATGTCAGCGACGTCAATAATGTCATTCAGGCGGCGCTCGGCGGCACGACGGCGACGACGCTGCTGGAATCCGACCGCCAGTTCGGCGTCGTGGTGCGGCTCGCGCCGGAATACCGCGGCGATCTCGATGCCGTGCGCAACCTCAAGGTCGGCGTACAAACGCCTTCCGGCAACGCCTATATTCCGCTCGGCGAATTGGCGACGATCTCGCTCGATACCGGCGCCTCCTATATTTTCCATGAGCGCAATCAGCGCTTCGTGCCGATCAAGTTCAGCGTGCGCGGCCGCGATCTCGCCGGCGCGGTGGAGGAGGCGCAGCAGCGCATCGCGGCGAATGTGAAATTGCCGACCGGCTATCGCATCGAATGGTCCGGCGAGTTCGAATGGCTGCAACAGGCCAAGATCAGGCTCGCCATCATTCTGCCGATCACCCTCGTCTTCATCATCGTCCTGCTCTACGCCATGTTCAATTCGCTGCGCGACAGCTTCATGGCCCTGTTCGGCCTGCCGTTTGCCGTCGGCGGCGGACTGTTGGGACTTTATGTCTCGGGCCTCGATTTCAGCATTTCGGCGGCGATCGGGTTCATCTCGTTGTTCGGCGTCTCGGTGATGAGCGGCATTCTCATCATCAATGCCTATTATCGTTTCGCCGCCGAACACACCGACCCGATCGAGGCCATGTTTCATGCGGTCGAGGAACAGATGCGGCCGATCCTGATGATGACCTTGTCGGCCTGCATCGGGCTTTTGCCGGCGGCGATTTCGACCGGCATCGGCAGCCAGGTGCAGCGGCCGCTTGCCACGGTGATCGTCGGCGGCATGCTGGCGGGACCGATCCTGTTGCTCGTGGTGGTGCCGGCGCTGCAAACTTATTTTCTCGGCGGCGGCCCGACGCCGGAAGCGTCGCCCACAGCCGCAGGAAACCCGGCGCAGAGCTAGCGACCGCCGGCAAATCCAGCGCGGACCGATACGGTTAACGAAGCCTTGCTTCGCTCCGACGACGCCCGATTTATTCTTTTCACGCAACGAATAATCAATCGCTTTGACCTAACAAAAGGGCCAGAAAAACCACAACTTTTGCCAACCGCGCCGCGTCGACCGCGTCGCATCGAGCCCGGTGTGCCCAGCATGGTTCTGAATCTGGCAAAACTATTCCGCCGAAACATCCGACGATTTGGGGGCGCCCAGCAGGGCACGACGGCGATCGAGTTCGCCTTGATCGCGCCGGTCTTCATCGCGCTCCTCGTCGCCATTTTTGAAACGACGCTGTTTTTGTTTGCTCAGGCCAACTTGCAGTATGCGGCCATGGAGACCGGCCGTCTTTTCATGACCGGCCAGGCGCAGAACGGCAACATGACGCAAAGCCAGCTCCAAAGCACCGTCTGCCCGATGGTTCAGCAGATTTTCAATTGCAGCAATCTGGTCATTGTCGTGCAGAGCTACGCGTCTATCGGCTGTGTCAGCACGACAGCGCCGCAACTGTATAATGCCAATGGGACGCTTAGTTCCGGCACGTTCAGCCCCGGCAGCCCGGGCGACCTTATGGTCGTTCAGATCGCCTATCCCTGGTCGCTCGTCACCGGGCCGCTCGGCTTTACACTGGCAAATCAGTCGAATGGCACGTCGGAGATTATGGGCGTCACCGCGTTTCGGGTCGAACCCTACGGATCGTCATGATGGCGCAACCACGACAATGTTGGCGACGTTTCGCGAACTCGACGCGCGGCGTCGCCGCCGTCGAATTCGCCATGGTTTTGCCGGTTCTTGCCGTGATTTTTCTCGCCTCGATCGATGGCGGACGCGCGATCGCGATTTACATGAAAGTGCGCGCGGCGACTTACTCGGTGAGCGCCATCGCCAATCAATATTCGATCATCCACGACGCCGACAGCCAGGCAATTCTGTGCGCGACCTCGACGGTGCTGGCGCCGTATTCGACCGGTCCGCTGGGGATCACCATCTCGCAGGTCGCCATCGACAGCAACGGGAAAGCAACAATCAGCTGGAGCGACACCCAAGGCGGCACGGCGCGAGCGGTCGGCTCTTCAATCACGCTTCCAACGAATCTCGACGTGCCAAGCTCTTATCTCGTTTTCGGCGAAGTGAAATACAGCTACCAGCCGCTGTTCGGCTATTTCGGCAACAACACGGCGATCAATCTTTCGGACAATCTGTACACGACGCCGCGGCTCAGCCCTTCGATCACCCGGATATCACCCTGACGATTTGGCAATGTGGCGCCCGGTTGCCGCACCAATCTTGCAACGCGGTTATCTTGCGCGCGGTGACTTGCGCAGGTCTCTCGCAGCCGGCTGCCTAATTTATCAGACCGATATTTGAATCAGCAGCTAAAAAGCGCGTCGCACGGTCCTGCCGCGCGGCTGAAGCGGAGCATGTTTTGAGATTGGCAAGATTGCCGGGACTACTGAACAAGACTGGCGTTTACCAAAGGCCCAGTTCCAGACCGGTGCCGGAGCGTCGATCGGTTCAGTCCGTCGGAAGCGGCCGTCGCTCTTAGTTCGTGATATGGGCCGTGATGATGGACTGATTGAACATCTGCTGGAGCGCGGTGACGATGTCTGCCGGCGAGCTAGCCGTATAATAGAAGCCGGGCGAAGCGCAGGTTTGCAGCGATGTGGGGATATTCGCGATGTTGTTGTTGGCGGCGTCGTCTTCGTCGTTGGCGAAGCTCGCATTCACCGGATTGACCTTGACATAGGGAATGTCGAGAACGGCGATCGTGATCCCGCGATTTTTCATTGTCGTGCAGATCGCGGTATTGAGCGTGGTCGCGTGATTGCTCCCCGACCACGATCCGTTCCAATAGCTTTGCGGGTCCTGCGAGCCGTCGGTGACGAGAAACACGTAGGGCAGGGTGTTGGTCGGGCCGCTGCCGGTGCCGATCGACGTAATCAGGGTGTTGATGTCGCTCAAGGAGCTGTCGATATGCGTGCCGCCCGATCCGAGCGAGGAATTCTGGCCGGTGTCGAGCAAGGTCGCAAGCTGCGAGGCGGCGTTGCTCAGCGAACCGGAGCCGGTCGCGGTGAGATTGGTGGTCAACGGGAAATACGCGTAGGAATCCTCAATGAAGGGATAGAGTCCGACGCGGTATTGATTGGGGATTCCGGTTTGCGTTTCCCATTGGTACGCCGTCTGCAGCAATTGGCTCACCGCGTAACCGACGGCGTCGAGCCGCAATTGGATGCACGAACTGGTGCCCGGGGTCGGGCAGGAGGGCACTCCCGGATTGGCGGCCCAATTCACCACTGTGTAAACAGTGCCACTGATTTTCTTCGTTGTCGTCCCCAGACGCGAAATCGTATAGCCCTGGCAATAGCCGCCGGGATTCGGGTTTGGAATATATGAGCCGGACATCTTTTGTCCGGGCGGAGGATTGTTGATCGTGTCGGCCGGTGAGGTCTGCCCCTGTGTCGACTGGCCGCACGCGCCTTGCGCCTGGAAGTGACAGGCGAAGGTGCAGCCGCTCGGATAGTTGACGAAATTGTCGGGGTTGAGGGCCATCAGCCGGGTCTGCTCGGACGATATCGACGGCATACCCATCGAGCCGGAAACATCGAGCGCCATGTAGAAATCGATATAGGTCGCCAGCGTGTAGCTCGCGGTGGAGGTGCCCGAGACCGTGACATTGTTAAAGCCGACGATGCCCATGAAGGTCGTCGGCACTGGTGCCGTGAACGATACGGTCGCCGTGAGGATCTGTCCGTTCTTTGTCACGGCCGCGGTCGGCGTTACGCTCGAATAACCGGTATTTTCGGGCGCCGTGCTCAAATTGGCGTTGAAAAAATTTGTCGCAAAGGTCGTGCCGTTTGCCACGGGGCCGTTGCCGCTCATAGTCTTCGCGGTCGCGACCACGGAAGAGTTGACGGAGACCGTGGCCAACGCCGCCGCATCAGCCGCCGACTGCAGCTTGGTCTTGATCATGGTCGCCTGCGTATAGTCGATGACGCAACCGACCGCGGCGATCATGGGCAGAGTTGCCAGCGCGGTGATGATCGCGACGTTTGCGCGCTTATCGCGGCGAAATTCGCCGGCGCGGCGGATGAATTTATTCAAAAGAGTCCTAACCATGCGCATTGCTCCAGCATTGCGCTTCTAGGCCGGATTCGCTGAAAAACCGTTACGAGATAGGAAAGCTTGAGGTTAACGCGCTCTAAGCCTGCCGGCCGCCCGTGAAGCGCCGCGCCAGGAACTCTCCGCCATGACGCAGGCCCTCGGCGTCGATGCCGTGGCCGACGCCCGGCGAGAGGTGCCATTCGACCGGCACTTCAAGCGCCGCCAGCGTCTGGGTCGCCTGGAACAACGCCTCCGGCGGGATCAGGTCATCGCGGTCGCCATGAATCAGCAGCACGGGGGGCCGCGCTTTGATCTCGGCGGCGAAGGCTTGAAGATTGCCGTCGGGCGGCTCGACCAGCATGCCGGAATAGCCGACGATTGCCGCCGGCGGTGTCGCGCGGCGCAGCCCGACATGCAGCGACATCATTGTGCCTTGGCTGAAGCCGACCAGCGTCAGCGCCGTAGCCGGCAGGTTGTTGCGCGCGAGCTCCGTGTCGAGAAATTTGTTGAGCAAAGGGGCTGCTTTATTGACGCCGGCCCAGCGCTCGTTCGGATCACGGAACGTGAGCGCGAACCATTGCCGGCCGACCGGCGCCTGGCCGCACGGCTCGGGCGCATGCGGCGAGACGAAGGCCGCCTGGGGCAGGAACTGCTGCCAGGCGCGGCCGATGTCGATGAGATCGTTGCCGTCGGCGCCATAGCCGTGGAGAAACACCACGAGTTGTTGCGCGGGGCCGGAGCGCGGGTTGAGCCGCGGGCCGTCGAGTTCAGCGGGCATGTTTTTTCTCGCGATGCTTTTTTTCAGACATTGTTTTGGACGACGTCTTCGATGACGTCCTGGATGGCGTATTGGAGGGCTTGGATTTGGACGAGGCAGACTTTTTTGTTGTGTTTGTCGCGGCGGATTTTTGCGGTGTGGTCGGCGCGCCTTCGCGACCTTTGACGGCGCGATAATAGGTCCACAACACGCGCGCCGCCACCGCGCGATGTGGCCGCCAGGCTTCGGCGAGCGGCAACATGTCCTTGGTGCTTGGCCGCTCGGCAAGCCCGAAGGCGACGCGCGCCGCCTCTTGCAGCGCGAGGTCGCCGGCCGGCCAGGCATCGGCATGGCAGAGACAGGACAACAGATAAATATCCGCGGTCCACGGTCCGATGCCGTGGACCGCGGTCAGCGCTGCATGCGCGTCTTCGGCGCTGAGGTCGGCAAGCGTCGCGAGGTCGGGCTCGCCGCGCACGACGGCGCGGGCGATTTCCTTGAGCGCGCGGATTTTCGGCCGCGACAGGCCAAGCCGCATCAGCTTTTCCGGCCGCGCCTTGATGATGGCTTCCGGCGCGAACGGATCGAAGGCCGCCGCAAGCCGCGCCCAGATGGCGCCGGCGCTCGCGATCGACAATTGTTGCGACACGACGGTCGCGGCCAGGCCGGCATAGCCGTCGGTGCGGCGCCGCAGCGGCGGCCGTCCGCTTTTGGCAATCACCGCGGCAAAGCGCGGATCGGCCGCTGTCAGGGCCGCCAGGGCGGCGTCGAGATCGGACTCAGTGCGGATATGGGTGATCATTGTCATATTTATGCGGCTGTCGTGCGCTGAATTAGCAGGCTGCTGCTGCGCGATTGCATATAATTGCGCAGTGAAGCGTGCCGGTGTCGAGAAGCCCAGCGCCGATGTTCAGCCGCATTTTGCGTTTTGCACCAAGTCCGAATGGCTACCTTCATCTGGGCCATGCCTATTCCGCATTGCTGAATCACGACATGGCGCGCGAATGCGGCGGGCGGCTCCTGCTGCGCGTTGAGGACATCGATACCGTGCGCTGCCGTCCGGACTATGAGGAGGCAATTTACGAAGACCTGCGCTGGCTCGGTATGTCCTGGCAGGAACCGGTGCGCCGGCAAAGTGAGCACTTTGCCGATTACGAGGCGGCTTTGGCCAAGCTCGAAGCGCAGGGGCTGATTTATCCAAGCTTTGAGAGCCGGGCCGAAATTGCTGCCTTGGTCGAGGATCTCGACCGGCATGGCGGCTGGCCGCGCGATCCCGATGGCGCGCCGATTTATCCGGGACGGGCGCGCCGGCTCTCCACCGCCGAGCGCAAGCGCCGCCGCGAGGCGGGCGAGCCTTTCGCGCTGCGGCTCGCCATGGATGCGGCGGTGGCGCGGGCCGGCGTCTTGACCTGGACCGAGACGGGCGCGGGGCCGCACGGCCAGACCGGTCTTATCACAGCCGCGCCGCAGCGCTGGGGCGACATTGTGCTGGCGCGCAAGGAGGCGCCGACGAGCTATCACCTCTCAGCCGTGCTCGACGATGCGCTCCAAGGCGTCACCGACATCGTGCGCGGTCAGGATCTGTTCTGGTCCACCGGCATCCATCGCCTGTTGCAGGCACTGCTCGGGCTGCCGGAGCCGACCTATCATCACCACAAGCTCATCCTCGACGAGGAAGGCAACAAGCTCTCGAAATCGACGCAGTCGACCGGCGTGCGCGAATTGCGCGCGGGCGGGGCCGTGCCGCGCGATATCCGACGTAGGGTTGGGCTTGGCCGCTAGCCCGGTTGCCGGCTGAATGACGGGAATTCCTGCCAAATTAGCTGTTAAGCCTATCAATTTGAGCTTGTTTTGTTCTGTGCCTTGCCGTGTCATGGATCATGCACCAAGAGATGGGCGCCGGGGGCCAGCCGCTATGGCGCGACCGAGATCCAAACATAAAACCGTGAAGCCCGCGGCCCGCCGGCCGCGGCCCCAAACGCGTCCAAAGAAACGCCAAAGCAAGCCATCGCCGAGCGCCGGCGCCGACGATGCGGCGCTCGCGGTGTTCGCGCACGATATCCGCACCACATTGACCGGGATCCTCGCGCTCGGCGAATTGCTGTCGAGTTCCAATCTCGACGAGCGCGAGCGGCGCTGGGCCACCGGCATCAAGGTCGGCGCCGAGCATCTTGCTTCGCTCACCACGCTGGTCATCGACGCCGCCAAAGCCGGGTCGGGTTCGCTGACCCTGCAGCGGCAGAGGTTTCAGCCCCGTCGCGTCGCCGACATGCTCGCGGAATCGCTTGCCGCCCGCGCGCAGTCCAAGGGCCTGCAGGCCGAGACAGTGATCGCGCGCGATTTGCCCGAGACGGTGATCGGCGATCCGGTGCGGCTGCGCGCGGCGCTGGAAAATCTCATCGACAACGCGGTGAAGTTCACCGACAAAGGCGCCGTGCGGCTCGAGGTGCAGGCAAAGCGCGCGCCGCGCGACCGCGCCGAAATCATGGTCATTGTCACCGACAGCGGCATCGGACTCAAGCCGGAAGAAATCAAGCGGTTGTTCCGTCCGTTCTCGCAAGCGAGCGCAGAGATCGCGCGCCGTTTCGGCGGCGCGGGCCTCGGTCTTTCGGTCGTGAAAGGGCTCGCCAAATTGATGGGCGGCGATTTGACCGTGACCTCGACGCCGGGCCGCGGCTCGCGATTTTGCTTCTCCGCCCTTCTGCCGGTCGCGCCCGCTGGTGCGGCGGAGGTTTCGCAAGTGAGCGCAACTGCGGCGTCCGCGCGCCGCCTGAAAGTTCTCTGCGTTGAGGACAATCCTTTCGGCCGCGTCATCCTCAACACCATCCTGACCGAACTCGGCCATCGCTTCGACTTTGCGGCGTCGGGCGAAGAAGCTGTCAGCGTCGTCGCGCGCGGTTATGACGCCGTACTGATGGACGTGACGTTGCCCGGCATCGACGGGCTCGAAGCGACGCAGCGCATCCGCGCGCTTCCCGGCAAAGCCGGTGCGACGCCGATTATCGGCGTATCCGGCCACGCTGCAGCGGGCGATGAAGAAGCCGCCGGCAAGGCCGGCATGAATTTCTATCTGGGCAAGCCGTTGAGCCCGAGCGCCTTGAGCAAGGCGCTGGCGGCGGTCGCGACGAAGTGAAAGCTGCAGATAATTATTCGGCTGCGTCCGCAGGACTTTGAGCGCCGGCGGAATCTTCGACGATGCGCACCAAGTCGCTCATGATGCGGTTCAGCTCGAAATCCTTCGGCGTATAGATCTCGGCGACACCGGCGTCCTTCAGGGCGATCGCATCCTGCGGCGGGATGATGCCGCCGACCACGACCGGCACATCGACAAGGCCGGCTTCCTTCATCCGCGTCATCACGTCTTGAACGAGCGGCAGATGCGAACCGGAGAGGATCGATAGCCCAACGACATGCACGTCGCCCTTGGCCGCGGCTTCGACGATGGCTTCGGGCGTCAGACGAATGCCCTCATAAACCACGTCCATGCCGGCGTCGCGGGCGCGCACGGCAATCTGCTCGGCGCCGTTGGAATGGCCGTCGAGGCCGGGCTTGCCGACCAAGAATTTCATGCGCCGCCCGAGCTTCTTGGAGACGCGGTCGACCTCGGCGCGAATGTCATCGAGGCCCGTCGTGTCGTTGCGCGCGGCGCGACCGACGCCGGTCGGCGCGCGATACTCGCCGAACGCAGAGCGTAGCGCAAAGCCCCATTCGCCGGTGGTGACGCCGGCTTTGGCGCAGGCGATCGATGGCGGCATGATATTGCGTCCGTCGCGCGCCGCCGCGCGCAGGTCGTCGAGCGCCGCGGCGACCGCCCGGCCGTCGCGCGCCGCACGCCAGGCATTCAGCCGCGCGATCTGCTCAGCCTCGACCTCATGCGGCACGGTCATGATCGTGTCTTCGCCCGTCGTCAGCGGCGAAATCTCGGTTTCGACATAGCGGTTGACGCCGATCACGACCTGATCGTTGCGTTCGATGGCTTCAAGCCGTTCGGTGTTGCTCGTGACAAGCTGGCCTTTCATATAGCCCATCTCGACCGCGGCAATAGCGCCGCCGAGCTTGTCGATGTGATCGAGCTCTTCGAGCGCGGCGCGCTTGAGCTCCTCGACTTTGCCTTCGATCACGGCCGAGCCGTCGAATATGTCGCCGAATTCGAGCAAGTCGCTTTCATAAGCCAGGATCTGCTGCATGCGCAGCGACCATTGCTGATCCCAGGGCCGCGGCAGACCGAGCGCTTCGTTCCAGGCCGGCAGCTGCACCGCGCGCGCCCGCGCCTTTTTCGACAGCGTGACCGCCAGCATCGACAGCAAGATGCGATAGACATTGTTCTCGGGCTGTTGCTCGGTGAGCCCAAGCGAATTGACCTGCACGCCGTAGCGGAACAGCCGCTGCTTGGGATCGGTAACGCCGTAGCGCTCGCGCGTGATCTTGTCCCACAATTCGCCGAAGGCGCGCATCTTGCACATTTCAGCGACAAAGCGCGCCGAGGCGTTGACGAAAAACGAAATGCGCCCGACCACTTCGCCGAAGTCGCTCACGGCGCCGGCAGCCTTGACGGTGTCGAGCACAGCCACTGCCGTCGCCAATGCAAAGGCGAGTTCCTGCTGCGGCGTCGCGCCTGCTTCCTGGAGATGATAGGAGCAGACATTCATCGGATTCCATTTCGGCATTTCGCGCGTGGTGAACAGTATCGTGTCCTTGATCAGCCGCATCGACGGCGCCGGCGGGAACACATAGGTGCCGCGGGACAGATATTCCTTGATGATGTCGTTCTGCGTCGTGCCCTGAAGCTTCTCCCGCGGCACGCCTTGTTCGTCGGCGACCGCGATGTAGAGCGCGAGCTGCCAGGCCGCCGTCGCGTTGATCGTCATCGAGGTGTTCATCTCGCCGAGCGGGATCGAGTCGAACAGCGCGCGCATATCGCCCAGATGGCAAACCGGCACGCCGACTTTGCCGACTTCGCCCTTGGCCTGCGGATGATCGCTGTCGTAGCCGGTCTGGGTCGGCAGGTCGAAGGCGACCGAAAGCCCGGTCTGCCCTTTGCTCAGGTTCTTGCGGTAAAGCTCGTTCGAGGCGGTGGCCGTCGAATGCCCCGCATAGGTACGGAAGATCCAAGCTTTGTCGCGCGATGTTTTATCGCGCAATGGCGTGTCGCGGCGCGGCTCTTCGCCCATCGGAGTTCTCCGCATTCCGGCAAAACTAATGTGACGCGGATTTTGTTGCGACGCAACATGCACATTGCATAACCAGCGCCAAAATCAAAATAATGAGCGTCGCGGCAACGAGCAAAAAACGGCGGCGGATAATGCCGGTCGTAGTAAATCGTCGAAGTGTAATAATCGTCGAAGTTATGGCCGATGGCGCGAATTTCGGCCTGTTTGTGCAGTGGCGGTCAAAACAAAAAAACAGCTTTACGGGCGCAAGCGCCCGTAAAGCCTTACCGCGCATTCCTCTCCGCCGTCTTGGCGCAGGTCCTGAAAAGCATGTCCCGGAAAAGCGGGGACCGGCTTTCCGATAACGACGTGCGCGAAAATCAGCGCTCTAGCGTTTGATCAGGCGCAGAATGATCAGCAAAATCACGGCGCCGATGAAGGCATCGATGATCGCGCCAACAATACCGCTACCAATGACGATGCCGAGCTGCGGCAACAGCCAGCCGGCGATCACAGCGCCGACAATGCCGACAATGATGTCGCCGATCAGTCCGAAGCCGCCGCCTTTGACGACCATTCCGGCCAGCCAGCCGGCAATGGCGCCGACGATCAGCCAAATAATAATGCCTTGAGCGTCCATGGTATCCCCCTTCATTGCATCCCGGCAGGGGCGGAACCCCTGGGCGCATTCCTCGCCGCGCCGACACAAAGCTTAGGACTTTGGTCGATGCCTGTCAGCAAAGCCTGACAGGAGCGCGACCTGCATCCACTGATTCATGCAACGGTTTCTGCGAACTATTTATTGCGCTGCAACATTAGCTGCGGCAGACTACGGTCTTGCGACGAGGCGGACTTGGCAAATGTGGCCCGCCAGATTCGGGAGTGGTGACGTCGCAAAATGCCCGGTGCAACTCAACTTGGCGCCAGCCATTTGGCGCCAGTTACCTGGAGCCTGTTATGGCCGTTGCGCAAATAAAGCCGTCCGCAGCCCCTGCAAAGAATCTCTATGAGATCGGCGAAGTCCCGCCGCTCGGGCATGTTCCTGAAAAAATGTATGCCTGGGCGATCCGCAAGGAACGGCATGGGCCGCCGGAACAGGCGATGCAGTGCGAGGTGGTTCCGACCTGGCCGATCGCTGAGGACGAAGTGCTGGTCTATGTCATGGCCGGCGGCGTCAATTACAACGGCGTCTGGGCCGGCTTGGGCGTTCCGGTGTCGCCGTTCGACGGCCACAAGCATCCGTTCCATGTCGCCGGTTCCGACGCCTCGGGCGTCGTCTGGGCGGTCGGTTCCAAGGTACGGCGCTGGAAAGTCGGCGACGAAGTCACCGTTCATTGCAATCAGGACGATGGAGACGACGAAGAATGTAATGGCGGCGATCCGCTGCTGTCGCCGTCCCAGCGCATCTGGGGTTACGAGACGCCGGACGGTTCGTTCGCGCAATTCTGCCGCGTGCAGTCGCGCCAGCTCATGCACAAGCCGCCGCATCTGACCTGGGAAGAGGCGGCTTGCTATACGCTGACGCTCGCCACCGCCTATCGCATGCTGTTTGGTCATTCCCCGCACACGCTCAAGCCCGGCGACAATGTGCTGGTCTGGGGCGCTTCCGGTGGGCTCGGCGTGTTCGGCGTGCAGCTTGTTGCCGCGTCGGGTGCCAATGCCATCGGCATCGTGTCGGATCCGACCAAGGTTCCATATGTGATGGATCTCGGCGCCAAGGGCGTCATCAACCGCAACGATTTCAAATGCTGGGGCCAGATGCCGAAAGTCGGCACGTCCGAATACGACGCCTGGGTCAAAGAGGCGCGCCGCTTCGGCAAGGCGATCTGGGACATTACCGGCAAGCGTGATGTCGATATCGTCTTCGAACATCCGGGCGAGGCGACGTTCCCGGTCTCGTGCCTGGTGGTCAAGCGCGGCGGCATGGTCGTGTTCTGCGCCGGCACCACCGGCTACAACATCACCTTCGACGCGCGCTATGTGTGGATGCGGCAAAAGCGCATTCAGGGCTCGCATTTCGCGCATCTGAAGCAAGCGAGCGCCGCCAATCAGTTCGTCATCGACCGCCGCGTCGATCCGTGCATGAGCGACGTGTTCCCGTGGGGCAAGATTCCCTATGCGCATGAATTGATGCGCACCAACAAGCACAAGCCCGGCAATATGGCGGTGCTGGTCAATACGCCGAAGGCGGGGCTACGGAATTTCGAGGACGTGCTTGAGGCGACAGGGTCCTGACGCATTCCTGAAGCTCGAGCCGAAAAGTTCCAAATAAGCTCGCCAATCGTGCTCTGACCTATTCCCTTACCGCTGCGGGGGAGTGACTTCCGTTCCTAATCAGATACAGTTCTGCTGTCAGGCACGGGGTGGGGCATGTACCCTGGACAGCAGACGGAAGCAGGCGTCACGCGCAAATTCCGCGTCGTGCTGGTGAAGCCGTCGCATTACGACGATGACGGCTATGTGATCCGCTGGTACCGCTCGCCGATGCCGGCGAATTCGCTCGCCAGCGTCTATGGCCTGATCGACGATTGCGCCCAGCGGGGGATTTTAGGTCCCGGTATCGATATCGACATCGTCGCTATCGACGAAACCAATACGCGCGTACGCGTCGACCGCATCATCGCCGACATGCGCGCCAACGGCAATTTCGGCTTCGTCGGTCTGGTCGGCGTGCAGTCCAATCAATATCCGCGCTCGCTGCATATCGCGAAACCCCTGCGCGCCGCCGGCATCGCGGTGATCATCGGCGGCTTTCACGTCTCCGGCATGCTGGCGATGTTCGACACGATCGGGCCCGACCTGCAGGAAGCGCTCGATATGGGCGTCACGCTGTTTGCCGGCGAGGCCGAAGGCCGCATGGACGAAGTGATGCGCGATGCTGCAGCCGGCACGCTGAAGCCGATCTACAATTACATCAACGATTTGCCGGCGCTCGAAGACCAGATCACGCCGTTTTTGCCGGGCAATTCGGTGCGCAAGACCATCGGCAATGTCACGACCTTCGATGCCGGGCGCGGTTGCCCGTTCCAATGCTCGTTCTGCACCATCATCAATGTGCAGGGCAGGAAATCGCGCCGCCGCAGCCCCGACGACGTCGAGCGTATCCTGCGCAAGAATTTCGAACACGGCATCGACCGTTTCTTCATCACTGACGACAATTTTGCCCGCAACAAGGACTGGGAAGCGATCTTCGACCGCATCATCAAGCTGCGCGAGGAAGACGGCATGGACGTGCGCTTCCTGATCCAGGTCGACACGCTGTGCCACAAGATTCCGAATTTCGTCGCCAAGGCCAAGCGCGCCGGTGTCACCCGCATTTTCATCGGGCTCGAGAACATCAACCCCGATAATCTGCTGGCAGCGAAGAAGCGGCAGAACAAGATCACCGAATACCGCAATATGCTGCTCGCCTGGAAAGCGGTCGGCATCTGGACCTATGCCGGATACATCTTGGGATTCCCGAATGACACGCCGGAATCGGCGCGGCGCGATATCGAAATCATCAAAAAAGAAATGCCGCTCGACGTTCTCGAGTTCTTCTTCCTCACGCCGCTGCCGGGATCCGAGGATCACAAGACATTGCGCAAGAAGGGCGCGCCGCTCGATCCCGATCTCAACAAATACGATCTCGAACACGCGCTCACGCCGCATGCGCATATGAGCAAGGCGGAATGGGAAAAGCTCTACCGCGACGCCTGGTCGATCTATTACACGCCGCAGCATATCGAAACGATCCTGCGCCGCGCCCAGGCCTATGGCATCAATATTCTAAGGCTGGCGCAGATCATTCTCTGGTTCGCGCAGTCGCTGACCATCGAAAGAGTGCATCCGCTGCAGGGCGGCTTCGTCCGGCTCAAAGCCCGGGACGAGCGCCGCCCGGAATTGCCGAGGGAGCCGGTGTGGAAATTCTATCCGGCCTGTGCGACGGAGTTCCTGGTCAAACACGCCCGCGTCGCGGCCGCCGCCTTTAGCATCTACCGCATCTACCGCCGCGTCGCCAAAAGCGCGAACGTTCCTTACCTGGATCAGGCGATGATGCCGGTCTCCGAGGACGACACGGAGACGCTCGAATTGTTTACGCATAACCAGTCGGCGCGCGAAGCCGTCGATCACGCCCGTAAGGTCAAAGCGCTGACCGCGGCGCCGGCCGAGACTGCCGCTTAGAGCTCGGCATCTATGTTTGCGCTACGGCGCACCGTCGGGCCGCGGTTCCTCGGCAATCGTCCGCTCCGGAGCCTTTGAACGCTGCCGCGGGAATGCGCGCGCGATCGCGGCATTGAGCTCGCCGCCATAGATGAAGATCCACGCGGTGAAATAGAGAAATACCAGAGCGGTCATCGCCGAAGCGAGGCCCGCGTAATAGTGCACATAGGCATAGGAGAAGTCGGACAAATAGCGGCCGAAAGTAAAGCCGCAGGCGAGCCACAGCACGAGCGTCGCGACAATGCCCGGCCAGACATCCTCGATCTGCCGCCGCCCCGCCGGCAGCCACATGTGCAGGATCATCAGCGCCACGGTGAGCACGAAGGCCGCGACGCTGAAGCGCCCGACATCGTAATGGCGCTCGAGCGGCGCGAGCCACGGCGCGTAGGCGAGTGCCGCACGGAACACCAAGGGTCCAAGCACGACCAGGAAAGCCAGCGCCAGAAGTCCGAGTGCGCTTACGATCACATAGCCGATCGATTCCATGCGCAACAACCACCATGGCCGCTTGTCGATCAGGCCATAGGCGCGGTTCAACCCGATGCGCAGGCTCTCGACGCCGCTCGAGGAGAAATAGATTGCAAACAAGGCGCCGACCGTGAGGATGCCGCCGCGTGCAGTCGTCAGCACGCTGTGGATTTCGCCGGCAATCCCGCCCGACACTTCATGCGGCCAGGCGGCGATGATGAGCTGCGCCACTTCGTCCGCGAGATTCTTCGAGCCGATGAAGCCGGCGATCGCCGTCACCAGGATCAGGAACGGAAACATCGACATCAGGACTGAGAGCGCGATGTGGCTCGCGATCGCCCAGCCGTCGTCGGCATTGAAGCGATAGAACGCGTCCATCGCGATGCGGTAGCAGAGGCGGACGGTGTTCAATGGAGGCAGGTCTCCAATAGGGCAGATCTTCGCGGCGGGCGCAGCTCCGATTACGGCTCCTTCATAGCAGGAAACGGGTGGGCTTCGCAGACCCGCCGCCGCCATATCCGGCCCGTAAATACGTGCAATCGGGAGCGATTATGGCGCGCGCATATTACAGCACGGTGTTCATGCAATCAGCGGACGACCTCTGGGGCGTCATCCGCGATTTCAACAATTATCCGGTATGGGTCGACGGTTCGGGCTCAAGCGAAATCGAGGATGGTAAATCCGGCGACGCGGTCGGCGCCGTGCGCAATGTCCTCTATCAGGGGAAGCGCATCCGGCAAGTCTTGCTGGCGCTGTCCGACATCGAGCGCTCGCAGACTTATGCATTTTGCGGCGAAGCGCCGATGCCGGTCACCGATTATCGCGCGACCTTGCGTGTCAGTCCGGTGACGGATGACGGCCGCGCCTTCGTCGAGTGGTCGGCGTCATTCGATTGTCCGCCGGAGCGGCTTGGCGAATGGAGCCTGTTCTTCCACGACGCGTTCGGGCGCTGGCTTCAATCCTTGCGGCGCCATGTCGACGGTCATCATGTCGACGGTCATCATGTCGACGGGCCGACCAAATAAACGGCGGCCGCTTATTTGCTGCCAGATGTCTACTCTCAGATCGGGTTTGTTGGTCCTAATTTGCGGTCATTTGGACGCCGTGCTGGCGGGTGGCGCATCTGCTATCATCATACAAACAAAAGAGAATTTCGGAACAGCTCGACCGATTGATCAAGTGTTACCTAATTCCGCTCAACCGGGTTTACCGAATAGAAGAAATCGTCAACGGCCAGTAGGTACTATTACGGATAACAAGTTGCTGCTTTCGGAGCCGCGGCCGTGCCGCTGACTGAAGTCAAAAAAAGCGAAAAAGTTGCTTTCGTCGATCACCGGCGGAAGAGCCACATTATCGTCAGCGTGCCGGGCACCTATATGCTTGCGGATCACCGCAACACGCGTGGCGAGCGGCGCAGCTTTCCCTGCCGCGCTGTCAATGTTTCGCCCTACGCGATCGCGTTGGCGGCGCCGACCAGGGGGCATCTCGGCGAGCGTGCCTTTGCCACTGTCGAGCATCTCGGCAAATTCAAAGGCTCGATCGTTCGCCTGCTCGATGGCGGCTTCGTGATGAGCATTGTCGCCACCGATGACGAGCGCACCAAAATTGCCGCCAAGATCGAATGGTTCGAGCAATTCAAAAACTTCGACGTCGCCGATCAGCGGGCCGATAGCCGCTTCGTGCCGCAAAATCCGCGCTCGCGCATCGTCTTTGCCGATGGAACGTCCGAGGACTGTTTCGTGCTCGATCTGTCGGCTTCGGGCGCCGCGATTTCGTCGCAGACCATTCCTGAAATCGGCACCGTTCTCGCGCTTGCCACCATTGTCGGGCGGGTGGTGCGCCATTTCGACGGCGGCTTTGCCGTGCGCTTCATCGAGAGGCAGGACCTTCAGCATCTCGAAGCCCGCGTCAATCTCGACGTGGTGGTCGGCTATGGCTTGAGCTAGGGCATGATCCGGAAAAGTGGAAGTCGGTTTTCCGAAAAAGTCATTTGCTCAACCAAAATTCTAGAGCGACAAACGATTCAATCTGAAACGATTACGCTCCAGGCCGCTCGCGCTGCGCGTTCAGGCCGCCTGGACGTTGTCGAGGAAACGGCGGACTTCGCCTTCCAGGCTTTCCGCCTCGGTGGCAAGCACGGCTGCCAGCGATTTGACGTCGGCCGCCGTGGTGCGGGCGCCGGTCGAGGCGCCGGCGACGCGGCTCATGGCGTCGGAGCCCATGCGCGCCTCGTTCGAGGCGCGGTTGACGCCTTCGGCGATCGAGGCCACGGCGTTGTTCTGTTCCTCGACGGTCGACGCCACTACCGCGGCGATGTCCGACATATCGTCGATGATCGAGGATACCTGTTCGATCGCCTGCGCGGCATCGGCGGTCGCCGACTGGATCGAGCCGATCTGGGCGGCGATGTCTTCGGTGGCGCGCGCGGTCTGCGCGGCAAGCGATTTCACTTCCGAGGCCACGACGGCAAAGCCGCGGCCGGATTCGCCGGCGCGCGCCGCCTCGATCGTGGCGTTCAGCGCCAACAGATTGGTCTGGCCGGCAATAGCCTGGATGAGGCCGATCACCTCGCCGATGCGGTTGGCGACACTGCCGAGTTCCGACATCGTCGTGACAGTGCGCTTGGATTCGGCGACAGCGCGGCGGGCGACGTCGGTCGATTTGGTGGCGTGGGCGGCGATTTCGCTGATCGAGACCGCGAGCTCCTCGATTGAGCTGGCGACCGTCGCGACATTGACGGAAGCCGCGCCGACGGAATTCTCCGCGGCCTTGGCTTCCGAAGACACGGCGTCAGCAGCGGTGTTCATGCTGCCCGATGCGCCTTCGAGGCGGCCCGAGGCCTCGCGCAGGCGGTTCAGCGCCTGCTCGATCGAGGCGCGGAAGCGGTGGATCGAGGCGGCAACGGCCTCGCCGCGTTGTTCGCGCTCCGTGTTGCTCTCGTGCTGGATTGC
The DNA here is from genome assembly GCA_035483735.1 of Xanthobacteraceae bacterium. Classification (GTDB taxonomy): domain Bacteria; phylum Pseudomonadota; class Alphaproteobacteria; order Rhizobiales; family Xanthobacteraceae; genus BOG-931. Next base: position 26,485 of record DATHPQ010000043.1, read on the forward strand.
GGCGAGCCGCTCGCGCTCGATCATGTTGTCGCGGAACACCACGACCGTGCGCGCCATGGCGCCGATCTCGTCGCGCGAATCGCTGGCGGGCAGTTGCGCCGACGTGTCGCCGTCGGCGAGCCGCTTCATGGCGCCGGCCAGCTTCTCAAGCGGATGAGTGATGGAACGTCCAATGCGCCAGCTGCAACCGAGCACGATCAGGATCACCGCGAGATCGACCCATAGGATGAATTGCCGGGTGCGGGTCCGCGAAGCGGCGAGCTCCGCCGCCGCGACGCTCGCATCCTGGCGCGCCTTGGCGATGATATTGTTGGCTTCAGGCAGCACGTTCTCAGTGTCGTGGCTGATCAGCGACAGCAGCGGCGCGATATTGTCGGTGCTCGCCACCCATTGTGCGAAAGCGTAGCTGTAATTTTGCACTTCTTGATTGAGCTTTTCCTTCATCGCCGGCGCGCCGTCGACCGACTCGAAAATCTCGTTGAAATGTCTGATCTCGTCGAGGAAGTGCCGCTCGGCGGCATGATTGCGCGTCAGCCGGTATTCGATCTCGTAGCGCCGCAGTGTGAGCAACGACATTAAAAGTTTGGCGCTGTCGACTTCGGCGACCCAGGTCAGATCGTCGTGGATGATTTTTTCGATCGCGTCGCTCGCCGCGATCAGATTGGCGGTGACGCCCTGCATATCGGTGAAGCCAAGCGATTTCTGTTCATGAACGAGGCTGGCAAAGCTGGTCTTGAGGTCGCGTACGGTCGTGCGCAGCGGCGTGATCATGTCTCGTTCAGATTCCGGAAGCGCCGACTGAATGCGGTCGAGAGAGCGCATCGCCATGTCCTGGCCGTCTTCGAAATCCTGGACCTCGGTATCGGAGGGGTGCGCGACAAACTCGACGGTCGCCGCGCGCATCATCAAGAGGCCGGTCTTGAGGTCGCGGCTGGCGTCCGACACCACGGTGTTGCGGTTCACGCTGTCGAAGGCTTTGCCGACTTCGCCGTCGCCGGAGAGGAAGGCGAAGCCGTTGGCGAGAAAGCCGATGATCGGAATGACGCCCAGCACGATTATGCGGGCGCGGACCGACAGCCTCGAGAAAATTCGCGCGAAGTGCATTCAGGCCCCGAAATTGGACGAGAAGCGCGATCGATATCGCCGCGGCGCGCCACCGTGCTAAGCCCTGTCAGGACAACCTAAAATGGTTAAGATTTGGCAAGAATCCGCGTCAGTTGGCCTGGCCGCGGCGCCGCAGCGGCGCTGGACGTTTCAGTGCCACTTTGGCCGGCCAAGATAGGGCGCTGCCGAGGAAGCCGGTCGATGCCGCCTCCCTCGGGCCGACCCTGTGCCCAGCGGTTGTAGGCCGCGCTTCCGTCATTGCTTTTGTGCAGCGCACGCGTAAGGTTTGGTGGTCAGGCCGGGCCGTCTCTTGTCGTTGCTTTTGCCGCTTCAAGCCGCTCACCGGAGCCAGTCATGCCGCTTGCCGCTTCCCAAATGTCCCCGGGCCACGACGTCATTGCCATGCTCGATGACGCCGTTTCCGCCGTCGAATCCCTGTTCGCCGATGCCCGGCGCGCCGTCAGCGAACGGGTGACCATCGAAGGCCGCATGGTGTCGCGCGTGTTCGACCGCGAGCAGCGCGCGACCCACGGCCTCGCTTGGCTCGCGACTTATGTCGAGGCGCTGCGCCAGCTTGCCGCCTATGCGCAACACATGACGGAGATGGGCAGCTTCGGCGAAACCGAGGAATTGCTGGTGCGCATCGGCGCCGGCGAATATCTCGCCCAGATCACGGGCGGCATTCCGATGAGCCAAGGCGAGATCGTGCGGCTCTCCGATCTCGGGCTCAGTGCAAGCGCGGCCGCGGCGCGGATCACGCCTGCGATCGAGCATCTGATCGCAACCGGCAATACGGCGCAGCGGCGTGCGCGGCTGGTCGAACTGATGCGCCAGCATCACGACGCCACCGTCGGCGCCTGCGGGCTCGACGACACGCTCGATTCCATCCGCGAGGAGATGCGCAAATTCGCGGAAGACCGCGTGGTGCCCGCTGCCCAGCAGTGGCACCTCAAGAACGAATACATTCCTCTCGACGTCATTTCCCAGATGTCGGAGCTCGGCGTGTTCAGCCTCACTATTCCCGAGGACTACGAGGGCATGGGGCTCGGCAAGGAATCGATGTGCGTCGTGTCGGAGGAATTGTCGCGCGGCTATATCGGCGTCGGCTCGCTCGGCACGCGTTCGGAGATCGCCGCTGAACTGATCTTGAGCGCCGGCACCGAGGATCAGAGGCGCAAATGGCTGCCGAAGATCGCCTCCGGTGAGGTGCTGCCGACGGCGGTATTCACCGAGCCGAATACCGGCTCCGATCTCGCTTCGCTCAAGACGCGCGCGGTGCGCCAGGGCGACGTCTACAAGGTCTACGGCAACAAGACCTGGATCACGCATCCGGTGCGCGCCGACCTAATGACGCTTTTGGTGCGCACCAATCCGGCCGAAACCGGCTATCGCGGCCTGTCCATGCTGCTCGCCGAAAAGCCGCGTGGCGACGACGGCAATCCGTTTCCCGCCTCCGGCATGACCGGGACCGAGATCGAGGTCTTGGGCTATCGCGGCATGAAGGAATACGAGATCGCCTTCGACGGCTTTGTCGTCAAGGCGGAGAACCTGCTCGGCGGCGTCGAGGGTCTCGGCTTCAAGCAATTGATGGCGACCTTCGAGGCGGCGCGCATCCAGACCGCGGCGCGGGCCATCGGCGTGGCGCAAGCCGCCATGGAACAGGCGCTGACCTATACGACGCAGCGCGTCCAATTTGGCGAGCCGATCGCCAATTTCCCGCGCGTGTCGGACAAGATCGCCATGATGGCGGTCGAGATCATGATCGCGCGCCAGCTCACTTATTATGCCGCGCGGCAGAAGGATTCCGGCCGCCGCTGCGATCTCGAAGCCGGCATGGCGAAGCTTCTTGCCGCGCGCGTCGCCTGGGCGGCCGCCGACAACGCGGTGCAGGTGCACGGCGGGAACGGCTTTGCCGTGGAATTCCCGGTCTCGCGCATCCTGTGCGACGCGCGCATCCTCAATATTTTCGAGGGCGCGGCCGAGATCCAGGCCCATGTGATCGCGCGGCGCTTGCTCGACGGCTCGAACTGAAGAACGAAATGTCCGCCCCGGCGATAGCGGGGGAGGGGTCCGAGGCCTGGGTTTCGCTCCCGCTCAAGGCGGGCTACATTGCCGCTCATGGCCAATTTCATGTCTCACGTCGCCGTCCCGATCGCCATTATCGCGGTCGCCATCGTTTTGTTGCTTGGTCTCATCAATCTGATGATGGGCGGTTCGGGCAACACGTCGCAGAAGCTGATGCGGCTGCGCGTGCTTTTGCAGGCCATCGCCATTGGCGTGATCATGCTTGCGCTCTGGATCATGGGCAAATAAAGCGGCGAGGCCGAACCATGGTCGTCCTCAACAAGATCTATACCCGCACCGGCGATGACGGCACGACGGCGCTCGGCACCGGCGAGCGGCGCAAGAAATATGACCTGCGCATCGCCGCCTACGGCACGATCGACGAGACCAATGCGGCAATCGGCGTGGCGCGGCTCCATACGCGCGACGATGCCGCTCTCGATGCGGCGCTGGCGCGGATTCAGAACGATCTGTTCGACGTCGGCGCCGATCTCTGCACGCCGGTGAAAGACGGTGGCAAGGGCGCCGACGGTGCGCGGCTCACCGTCTCCGACAATCAGGTGGCTTGGCTCGAGACCGAGATCGACCGGCTCAACGAAGACTTAAGCCCGCTGCGCTCCTTCGTGCTGCCCGGTGGAAGCGCCGCCGCGGCCAATCTGCATCTCGCCCGCACCATCTGCCGGCGCGCCGAACGTCTCATTGCCGAGCTTGCCGAGGAACCTTCCGAAATGGTCACCGCGGCGGTTCTCAAATATGTCAACCGGCTTTCCGATTTCCTTTTTGTCGCAAGCCGTTATACGAATGGCTGTGGCGCCGCCGACGTGCTCTGGCAGCCCGGACAGAACCGCTGAAATATTCAGCTTGGGCATGGTCTTATCGGAAAACCCAAGTCCACAATGGGGGATCATGCGCGTTGACCGCATCGGCCTTCGCCGTTAGGTTTCCCGCACCGCAGCATGGTCCGGTTCCCGGAAGTTTTCCTAACAATGATCGGGCGCGGTAAAGAACAAATCCGATAGAGTAGTCAGTCAGACCCATCATGAAGATCCTCGTGCCCGTGAAGCGGGCGATCGACAAGGATGTGAAAATCCGAGTCAAGGCGGACGGTTCCGGCGTCGAGCTCGGCAACGTCAAGATGTCGATGAATCCGTTCGACGAGATTGCCGTCGAGGAAGCGATCAGGCTCAAGGAAGCGGGCAAGGCGACCGAGATCATCGCCGCCTCGATCGGGCCGCAACAGGCGGCCGAGACCATCCGCACCGCACTCGCCATGGGCGCCGACCGCGGCGTGCTGGTAAAGACCGACGGCGCGGCCGTTGAGCCGCTGGCGGTCGCAAAAATCCTCAAAGCCATTGCCGACGCCGAACAGCCTGGACTGATTATCCTCGGCAAGCAGGCGATCGACGACGATTGCAATCAAACCGGCCAGATGCTGGCGGCGCTGCTCGGCTGGCCGCAAGGCACTTTTGCCTCGAAGGTCGAACTCGATGGCGATACCGTCATGGTCACGCGCGAAGTCGACGGCGGCTTGCAGACCGTGAAGCTGAAAATGCCAGTCATCGTCACCACCGATCTGCGCCTGAACGAGCCGCGCTATGCCTCGCTGCCCAATATCATGAAGGCAAAGAAGAAGCCGATCGAGGAAAAGACCGCCGCCGATTACGGCGTCGACATCAAGCCGCGGCTTGAAGTGATCAAGACGGCGGAGCCCCCGGTGCGCAAAGCCGGCGTGAAAGTGAAATCGGTCGCCGAGCTCGTCGACAAGCTCAAGAACGAGGCGGGAGCGATCTGATGCCGACGCTTCTCCTCGCCGAACACGATAACGCAACGCTGAAGGACGCGACCAACAAAGCTTTGACCGCCGCCAAGGCGCTCGGCGCCGAGGTGCACATTCTGGTCGCCGGTCAGAATTGCAAGGCGGTCGCCGAGGCCGCCGCCAAGCTCGACGGCGTGGCTAAGGTGCTGCTCGCCGACGCTCCCTCATACGCACACATGCTGGCGGAGCCGACCGCGGCGTTGATCGTGGCGCTTGCTCCGCCCTATGAGACCATCATGGCGGCGGCGACCACGGCGGGAAAGAACATCATGCCGCGGGTCGCGGCCCTTCTCGATGTGATGCAGATTTCCGAGATCACCAAAGTGGTTGCGCCCGATACATTCGAGCGCCCGATCTATGCTGGCAACGCCATTCAGACGGTGCGCTCGCAAGAGAACAAGCGCGTCATCACCGTGCGCACGGCGGCCTTCCAGGCGACCGGCGGCAACGACGCGGCGCCGATCGAGCCGGTGACCGCCGCGGCCGATCCCGGCGTGTCCGGCTTTGTCGGCGAAGAGCTGTCGAAGTCGGAGCGGCCGGAACTGACCTCGGCGAAGATCATCATTTCCGGCGGCCGGGCGATGCAGAACCGCGAGAACTTCACCAAATATATCGAGCCGGTGGCCGACAAGCTCGGCGCCGCCATCGGCGCTTCGCGCGCGGCGGTCGACGCCGGCTACGCGCCGAACGACTGGCAAGTCGGCCAGACCGGTAAAGTGGTGGCGCCCGACCTTTATATTGCCGTGGGCATTTCCGGCGCCATTCAGCATCTCGCCGGCATGAAGGATTCAAAGGTTATCGTTGCGATCAACAAAGATGAGGAAGCTCCCATCTTTCAGGTCGCCGATTACGGATTGGTAGCAGATCTGTACCAAGCTTTGCCGGAGTTCGCGGCCGAGCTCGACAAAGTCAAGCACTAGTGCACTGGACCAGAACTGGCGCGTCAGCCTGGATCGTCGTAGAAGGGGAAGCGGGATGGTCGAGGTCAAGGAACGGTTCGGAACACAATCTCGCGGCCTGAAGGCTAACAGCATGGTGCATCCCATTCGCAAAATCGGCATTGTCGGCGCGGGCCAGATGGGCAACGGCATCGCCCATGTCTGCGCGCTGTCAGGCTATGACGTTCTGCTCAACGACATCGCCACCGATCGCATCAGCGCGGGGCTTGCCACCATCAACGGCAATTTGGCGCGCCAGGTCAGCCGCCAGCGCATCAATGACGAGGAGCGCCAGGCAGCAATCAAGCGCATCTCGGCGGCCAATACGTTTGACGATCTCGGCGATTGCGATCTGGTCATCGAAGCTGCGACCGAGCATGAAGAGACCAAGCGCAAGATTTTCACGGCGCTCTGTCCGGCGCTGAAACCCGAGACCATCGTCGGTACCAACACGTCGTCGATCTCGATCACCCGTCTTGCGGCTGCGACCGACCGGCCGGAGCGCTTCATCGGCATTCATTTCATGAATCCGGTGCCGCTGATGGAACTGGTCGAGGTGATCCGCGGCATCGCCACCGACGACGCCACGTTCGAGGCGACCAAGCAATTCATCTCCAGGCTCGGCAAGCAGATCGCGGTGTCGGAAGATTTTCCGGCCTTCATCGTCAACCGCATTCTGTTGCCCATGATCAACGAGGCGATCTACACGCTCTATGAAGGTGTCGGCAATGTCGAAGCAATCGACGCCGCCATGCGGCTCGGCGCACATCACCCGATGGGGCCGCTCGAATTGGCCGACTTCATCGGGCTCGATATCTGCCTGTCGGTGATGCAGGTGCTGCACGAGGGCTTGGCGGATTCGAAATACCGCCCGTGCCCGCTGCTGGTGAAATATGTTGAAGCCGGCTGGCTCGGCCGGAAGACCAAGCGCGGCTTCTACGACTACCGCGGCGACAAGCCGGTGCCGACGCGCTAGCGCCTCACGATCGCGATTCCTGAAAACGAAATGGCCGGGCAAAGGCTAGCGAAGCATAGCCGTTCTTCAAACGGCTATGCCCGGCCATGACGTCATGTGTGTGAATCCCAGCAGAACGATTATAAGCCCCAGCCCGAACCCCAAGATCCGAGTTTGAAGTTGAGGCCGACCTTGACGGTGTGAACGGTCGTCTTCTCGCTGAGCGAGAATGGCACGCCGCCTGAGATGCCGTTTGCAAGGGTCGCGCTGCCGAGGTTGACGAACAGATACTCGGTCTTGAACGAGACCCGCGGGTTGAGTGCATATTCGAGCCCGGCGCCCGCGGTCCAGCCGCCGGTCTGGGTGTTCCCGACCGAGGCGCCAGCCCCAAGGCCACCAGCTGAGATAGACGCGCTGCTGGTCGTACGGCCATAGGCCCAGCCGCCGGTGCCATAGAACAAGGCAGTGGGCGTGACCAAATAGCCGACGCGGCCGCGCACGGTGCCGAACCAATCCAGCCTCGTGCCGATACTCGACGATAGCCCCGATGCAGATGTCGACGCGATGCCTTGGATATCGGCGTCGTCAATGTCGGCTTCGACGCCCGCGACCCAAGCCGGCGCGAATTGCCAGTTGTAACCGATCTGGCCGCCGCCGAAGAAGCCGCTCGAGTTAAGGTTTGATGTGCCGGCAACGCCGCCGACCGAAAACGGATATTGATTGCGGTCACCACCGAAGCCGCCGTTGATACCCGCATAGAAGCCGGTCCAGCTATAGACCGGCAGTGGAGGCGGCGGCGGTGCATAGGGCCGCCCCAGATCCGCGGCGCGCACCGCGGTGCTGGCGAGAACGACGACAGCGATCGTCGATAACAAAACAAGAATGCGTTTCATGACTGACCCCCCAAGGTCGAAATTTCTTCCGGCCCCACGGACGCACAGGAGCTGATAACGAGGTCTTAAAACGGGGGGTTGTGAGCTCAGGCAAAGTGAGATGTCGGCGACGTGTTGCGGCCGAGCCACATATGCAAGGCTAAAAATCACGCGGGCTTAACTATGCCGCGGCGCGAGCAGCGATTTGTTAGGGCAAAAAATTTGTTTGGTCGCGTGACGGCAAAGCTGCGCCGGGATCGATTGACATCATGCCCGGCAGACAAGCAGTTCGTGCCGGGCATGACAATCGTATGCGATGGCGAGTTACGTGTGCGATCGCGTTACGCCGCCGCCGGCATTTGCGGCGCGGTTTCGCTCCAGCACGGCAGTGACGAAACGCGGTCGAACCAGCCGCGGATATTGGCATAGGGCGCAACCGGCATGCCGGCGCCTTGCGCGTGGAACAGCGGCGCCGCGACCGTGAAGTCGGCAAGCGTGAGCGTGTCGTTGACCAGATATTTGTGCCTGGCGAGATGCCCGTCGAGCATCTTGGCTTCCTTGTTGAAAGCTTCCGTCGCCTTGGTGACGGCGGCCTGGTCAGCGGGGCCGAGCGCGACGACGAACTTCTTCACCAGGTTCTCGAAGGTGAGTGGCCCGCAGGCCTGGGCGCCCCAGTGCGCGAGTTCCCAGCATTGCCAGCGCGTGATGTCGGCGCGCGCTCTGGCGTCGTTCGGCCACAGTGGGGTCGCGACCTTCGACGCGAAATATTGCATGATGGCGCAGGATTCCCACAGCGTGAACTCGCCGTCGACTAGCGTCGGCGTGCGGCCCGTCGGATTGAGCGCGAGATAATCGGGAGCAAATTGCGCGCCCTCGAGCAGATCGATGATGTGGTAATCCAGCGGCAGTTTCAGGTAACCGGCGAGCGCCCGCACCTTCCAGGTATTCGGGGAAACGGTAAAGCCATAAAGCTTCATAATGTCCTCCTCTGCTTCAGCTTCGATAAAGTCGAGCCCTGCCGCCGTGCTACTCGCAGCATGAGGCGGATTTCGGTTGCTGGTATGACGCTTTTGTATCGACGACGGCGCCTTCATAGCGGTCGTGATGGCGGACCCATGCCATGGAAAAGGACAGACCCGCCTCGTCGCGGCCCTTGGGGGCGACGTCGAGGAAGTGGTACGTGCCGACAAACATATCGAGGCCGCGCCCGTAGCTCGAATAGGTGTGAAAGACTTGATTAGCCTCGTTCTTGCTGAACACGCTGACGCCGGGCAGTTCGGTGCTCGGGAATGACGTCCGTTCGTAGTTGTAAAGGACGTTGTCGGCCGCCTTTTGCTCGGGCGTGGCGGAGACCTGATAGTCGTAGTTGAAATCACTGCCGAACGACGACACCCATTTGAATTTCCAGCCCATGCGTTCCTTGAATTTCTTGATCTCGGCAAATGGCGCGCGGGAGACGACGACAAAGCTGACGTCGCGCTGCGCGAGATGGACGACCGGGCCGTCGAAATGGTCGGCGAGATAGGAACAGCTCGGACAGCCCGCTTCCCAGCCGGGGCCGAGCATGAAGTGATAGACGATCAGCTGGCTTTTGCCGCCGAACAGATCGACCAGGGTTTCCTTGCCGTTCGGCCCTTCGAACACGTATTTCTTTTCGACTTTCTCCCAGGGCAGTTCGCGGCGCTTGCGGCTGAGTTCGTCGCGCGCCTTGCTGAAGGCCTTTTCGTCGCTGAGGTGGGCCTTGCGCGCGGCGATCCATTCATCGTGGGACACGACTTTGTGCGGTTGCATAAGATGCTCCTCAATTGCCGGAATGAACGATCCGCAGCAGACCGCCATGGCTCAACGCTCCGACCAAAACCGTGGGCCGCTGCTTCATGCCAACGAAGAAAGTCAGGAGGCCGGCGTGATCCAGCCGATGCCGGCGCCGCCGGGCTCCATCAGGATGACGATGCGGCCGACGCCCGGCACGTCGAAGGCGGGCTTCATCATGCGGGCGCCGGCTGCGACTGCCTTTTTTGCCCGCGCGTCGACATCGTCGACGGCAAGATAGGGCATCCAGCCGTCGGGCATGCCTTTGTAGTCCGGGCCGCTGATATCGAAGAGGCCGGCGACCGGCTGGTCGCCCATTTTGGCGACCCAATAGGTTTTGCCGTCGGGCATCGGCATGCCGTCGTAGGTCCAGCCGATGGTGTCGGCGTAGAACTTCTTCGCGGCCGCGACGTCGCGCGCCATCAATTCGTTCCAGTGAAACGTACCGTGCGATTTGCTCATGTTGCGCTACTCCAAGATCGTGTGGAAAGGTTCGCGATTGTGTTCGGGCTTTATGTCTTTCACGCGAACATCTGTTGCATCTTGTCGAGCGCACTGTTCCAGCCGCCCTGGTGGCGGTCGCGGGCATCCTCGTCGAAGAACTGCTCATGCGTCAGCGTCAACAGCGAGCCGTCGCCGTCAGGCTTGATCAGGACCGTGACCAGCGATTCACGCTCGGGCGTCGACTTCCAGGCCCAGGTGAAGACGAGTTTCTCGTTCGGAATGACTTCGCGATAGATGCCGCTGACGTCGTGCATTTCGCCGGTCGGGCTTCGCATGACCCAGTTGAAGCGGCCGCCGGTGCGCGGGTCGGTTTCGACGTGCAGCACCTTGATGTCGCCCGGACCCATCCAGTGCTTTACTTTTTCCGGGTCGATCCACGCCGTGAAGACTTTGGCGGGCGGCGCTTTGAGGTGCCGCTTGAGGGTGAGGCTTGGTTTGATGGCTGGCTTGGTGGCTGCTTGGGTCGACATGATTCTTCCTCTTCTAAAAACGCGGCGAGACTCGACAGCCGCTCGGACCAGAACTGTTCGTAGCGATTGAGCCACTCGAACGCGTCGCGCATCGGCTCGGCGTCGAGACGGCAGGCGACGGTGCGCCCGGTTTTGTTGCGCGCGATCAGGCCGGCATCCGACAGCACGTCGAGATGTTTCATGATCGCCGGCAGCGACACTTTGAACGGCGCCGCCAATTCGCTTACCGACAGACCGGGTTCCTGCGCGAGACGCAGCACCAGCGCCCGCCGGGTCGGATCTGAAAGGGCCGCAAATGTGCGGTCGAGGGGCTCGGCATAAAGCTTAACCATGTGGTTAAGTATAGAAGTGCGATCCGGCCTGTCAACAGAAATATTGGGGCGCTTAATCCGTCGCGCTGGAACCGCGAAACAATCGCGTTCGGCCTTCGCGCTGGACTGCTTCAGGCGCCGCGTATTCCGGCCGGTCAATGCCGCCGTTCACATGTTCTTAAATTCGTAAGCCTAATATTCTTTGCTATGGAAATGGCCGCTCTCGCCGCCGCAATCATGGCCAGCCAGGCTGGGCTGACGCAGGTTCAGCTTGCGCAGAGTTCCGAGCGTATGAACGCCAATCACGGCGCCTCGATCGCCAATCTGGTCGACAGTGCGCAGCAGAACATGAAATCGCTCGCCAATGTCGGTGCGGGCGTTGGCGGCAATCTCAATATCAGCGCCTGATGCGGCCGCTCGGCCGTCATCGCCGGAGCGAAATTCCAGCGCGTTTCTGATTGGCGAGCAGGATGCCGAGCCCGATGACGGCCGTGGCCGCCATCACCGCATAGATCGGCAGGCTCGTCGACGCGTGCAGAAGGCCGACGCCAGTCGACGCCAGCGCGCCGATGCCCATCTGGATGAAGCCCAAAAGCGCAGACGCGCTGCCGACATTCCTGGTGAACGGCGCCAGCGCCATGGCCGCGGCATTGGGAAAAGCCGGGCCGCAGAATGCCAGATAGAGGAGCAACAGCACGATATTGGCCGCGAGCCCATACCAGCCGAGAGCGGAGCCGACGAAGGTCACCGCCATGACCAGCGTCTGGCCGATCAGTGCGACGCGGAAGATCGCGCCTCCCGCATAGTGGCGCGTCAACCAGATGTTCAGCTGACTGGCGCCGATGCAGCTCGCGGCGAGACCGGCGAAGATCAATCCGTAAGTGCGCGGATCGACATGAAAGGTGTCGAGGAAAATGATCGGCGAGCCGGTCACATAAACAAACAGTCCGGCAAATGAAAACGCGCCGGCAAAAGCGTAGGTATAGAACCGCGGTTCGCCGATCACTTCGGCAAAGCCGCGGAGCATGGCGCCGGGCCGCAGCGAAATCGTCGGATCGGGCTTGTGCCCTGGCGGCAACAGCGCGGTGAGCACGATGACGAGGAGCGCGAAGGCGGCGAGGATGAGGAAAATCCACGGCCAGCCGACGCTGGTCGTGACAAAACCGCCGACGGTCGGCGCGAACAGCGGCGAGACGCTGAGCACCAGGATCAGGAGTGAGATGATTTTTGCGCTCTCTTCGACCGGAAAGTAATCGCGAACCATCGCGGTCGAGCCGACCTGCGCGGCGCAGCCGCCGAGCGCCTGCAGCAGGCGCATGCCGATAAAGAATTTTGGCGAGCGCGCGGCGAGGCAGCCGAGCGAAGCAAGGATGAAAAGGACAAGCCCGGCATAGATCGGAAGCTTGCGGCCGAAACGGTCGAGGAGCGGGCCATAGAACAGCTGTCCCGCGGCAAGCCCGACAAAATAGCCGGCGACCGAGAGTGAGATTTCCGCCGGCGTCGTGCCGAGGTCATGCGCGATCTGCGGAAAGGCCGGCAGATACATGTCGATCGAAAACGGGCTCACCGTGGAAAGTGCGCCAAGAATAAGGATGATGCGGAGATCGCGAGTGCGCGTACGGATCATGTGCATTTTATTGGAACAAAGCGTGCAAGGACAAAGCGTGCAAAATGTGCGGCCGATGCGGGCAGCGCAATCCGCCGGTAAGGTGATGCGTGCGAACGAAAGATTACGACCCGGTTGCTGCCGCGCTCACGAGCTTCACCCCGTCCGCGCTCGACCATTCGGCGGGCCCCGCCATATTGCCGATCTCGCAGCCGGAGCGATCGACGATCAAGGTTGTCGGCATGCCGAAGGCTTTGCCGGTGGCTTTGAGATCCTCGAATACATGCGCGCTGTCGTCGGAATAATAGGCGAGGTGGGTGATGTTCTCGTCTTTCAAGAAGGTCAGCGGCTTTTTCGGGTCGCGGGTATCGATATTGACCGCGACGACCTCGAAACCGGCATTGCCGAGCTTGGACTGCAAGGCATCGAGTGCCGGCATTTCGCGGCGGCACGGCACGCACCAGGTGGCCCAAAGGTTAAGAAGCACGGTGCGGCCCTGCCAATCGGCCAGCGTCTTGTCGTGGCCCTGCGCGTCCTTGAACGCCACATTGGGCACGCGGAACGGCTTTTGTGCCACCGCGAACGCGGCGACTTCGCCCTGTGCCAGCGGCGCAATGCGGCTGGCGATATTCACCGCCGGCTGGCAGGCCGCATCGGCCGGATTGCTTCGCAGACGGCCAATCCCGTATATCCCCGCCAGCACGGCCAAAGCGCCGCACAGCGCCATGACGGCGCGGGCGGCCATCTGGCGGCGGCGGAGCTTGAAAGCAGGCTCGGTCGATAACTCGGTCATGAACGCAACCTCGGCGGATTCGGCAACCTGGGACTCGCTATGAGCAACAAAATGTGGGGCGGACGTTTTGGCTCCGGACCCGATCCGATCATGGAGGACATCAACGTCTCGATCGATTTCGACCGGCACCTTTACCGGCAGGACATTGCCGCCAGCAAGGCCCATGCCGCCATGCTCGCCAAACGCGGCATCATCACGGCGCAGGATGCGAAGCGGATCGCTCACGGTCTAGACACGATCCTGTCAGAGATCGAGTCCGGCAAATTTGCCTTTAAGCGTGCGCTCGAAGACATCCATATGAATGTCGAGAGCCGGCTTGCCGAGGTCGTCGGCGCGCCGGCCGGACGGCTGCATACCGCGCGCTCGCGCAACGATCAGGTGGCGACCGATTTCCGGCTCTGGGTGCGCGACGCCATCGACGGCCTCGATGCCGGGCTTGCCGCTTATCAGCGGGCGCTCGCCGAGAAGGCGCTCAAGCACGCCGCAACCGTGATGCCGGGCTTCACTCATCTGCAGCCGGCGCAGCCGGTGACTTTCGGCCATCATCTCCTGGCTTACGTGGAAATGGCGGGGCGCGACCGCGGCCGCTTCGCCGATGCGCGCGAGCGGCTCAACGAAAGTCCGCTCGGCGCCGGCGCGCTTGCCGGTACGTCGTTTCCGATCGACCGGGCGATGACCGCGAAGGCGCTCGGCTTCAAGCGGCCGATGGCGAATTCGCTCGATGCGGTCGCCGACCGCGACTTCGTGCTCGAGACCTTGTCGGCCTGCGCGATCACGGCGGTGCATCTGTCGCGCTTTGCCGAAGAGATCGTGATCTGGTCGTCGCCGCTCGCGGGCCTGATCAAGCTCTCGGACAAATTCACCACCGGCTCCTCGATGATGCCGCAGAAGCGCAATCCGGACGCCGCCGAGCTCATCCGCGCCAAGAGCGGGCGGATCCTCGGCGCGCTGGTCGGGCTGATGACGGTGATCAAGGGCCTGCCGCTCGCCTACCAAAAGGACCTGCAAGAGGACAAGGAAGGCGCCATCGACGCGATCGGGGCGCTGACACTGTCGCTCACGGCGATGGCCGGCATGGTGCGCGACATGGAGCCCAACGTGGCGCGCATGAAGGACGCCGCGGGAGAAGGGTACTCCACTGCGACTGATCTTGCAGATTTTCTGGTGCGGACGCTGAAAATGCCGTTCCGCGAGGCGCATCACGTCACCGGGCGGATCGTCGCCAAGGCGGCGGAAGCCGGTGTGCCGCTGGACAAGCTGCCGCTGCCGCTGATGCAGGAGATCGAGCCCAAGATCACCAAGGCGGTGTTCGGGGTGCTTTCGGTGGCCAATTCGGTGAAGAGCCGGGCGGCCTATGGCGGAACGGCGCCGAACAATGTCCGCCGCGAGGCGCAGCTTTGGCTTAAGCGGCTGAAAAAGAAGCCGTAAACCGCTGCGCAAGGCCATGCTGGCAGGGTGGCGGACACAATGTCGCCCTGCCGGTGCGCTGTGCTAGGGTTGGTTGGACAAGGCCCTTTGGGCAGGGCCTTTTGGGGTTTTTCGGGGGAATTCGCTGTGATCCGCGCTGGTCAGGGTATCGCGCTTGTCGCTGCGGGCATCGCCATCATGGCGCTCGCCGGCTGCGGCCGTAATGGACCGCTCGAATTGCCGCCGGGCCCGGCCACGACCATGCCGAGCGCGAGCACGCAACTGACCACGCCGGACGGCAGGCCCGTGCCCGGCTCGCCGCAGGATACCGCGATGAAAACCGGCTTCGACGCCCAGGGCCGTCCGGTCGCGACGGCGGGCGAGAGAAAATCGTTCATCCTCGACCCGCTGCTGCAGTAGCGGCGCCGCTGTAGCGAACCGCAATTTCTCAAGCTAAATACTGATCATGCACCACTTCGATTATCGCTCCGGCGTGCTGCACGCCGAGGGCGTCGACTTGACGACCCTGGCGGACGGCGTCGGCACGCCGTTCTATTGCTATTCGAGCGCGACCATCGAGCGGCACTACAAGGTCTTCGCCGGTGCCTTCGCCGATGTCGATGCACTGGTCTGCTATGCGATGAAGGCGAATTCCAACCAGGCCGTGATCGCGACTTTGGCGAAGCTCGGCGCCGGCGCCGATGTGGTGTCCGGCGGCGAATTGCTGCGCGCCCGTGCCGCCGGTGTGCCGCCGGACAAGATCATGTTCTCCGGCGTCGGCAAGACCGCCGACGAACTGGCGCTTGCGGTCGAACAGAACATTCTCTGCGTCAATGTCGAGTCCGAGCCCGAGCTCGAGCTTCTCTCAAGCATCGCTGCGGCCAAGGGGCGCGCGGTCGACATTTCGATCCGCGTCAATCCCGACGTCGATCCGAAGACCCATGCCAAGATCGCGACCGGCAAGTCGGAAAACAAATTCGGCATTCCGATCAGCCGCGCCCGTGAGGTCTATGCGCATGCCGCCAAGCTCAAAGGCGTGCGCGTCATCGGCGTCGACATGCATATCGGCAGCCAGATCATCGAGCTCGATCCGTTCGGCGATGCGTTCGCGCTGCTCGCCGATTTCGTCACCACGTTGCGCGCCGACGGCCACACGATTTCACACATCGATCTCGGCGGCGGTTTGGGCATTCCCTATCGCGAGGACAACGCGCCGCCGCCCGATCCGGATGCCTATGCCGCGATCGTCAAGCGCGCGACGCAAAATCTCAATTGCAAGCTTATCTTCGAGCCGGGCCGCCTCATCGTCGGCAATGCCGGAATCCTGGTGACGCGCGTACTCTATATGAAGCACGGCGAGGGCAAGACCTTCGTCATCATCGACGCCGGCATGAACGATCTTATCCGCCCGACGCTCTATGAGGCGCATCACGATATTCGCCCGGTACGGCAGGCGCCGGCCGGCGCGCCGCGAATCACCGCCGACGTGGTGGGGCCGGTTTGCGAGTCCGGCGACTTCCTCGCGCTCGACCGCTCCATGGTCGCCCCGCGGCCGGGCGACCTCCTCGCCGTGATGACGGCCGGGGCCTATGGCGCGACCCAGTCGGGAACTTACAATAGCCGCCCGCTGATCCCCGAAGTGCTTGTTCGCAAAGACGAATGGGCCCTGGTCCGGCCGCGCGTCACGGCCGCTGATCTGATCGCCATGGACCGCCTGCCGAACTGGCTGTGAGCCGCCGCGGAACTGGCGGCAATCTTGCATCAATTTGTTTTGCACGGCGCTTTAGGGCGGAAACTGTGCCTTGAAGCGGCCCCCATGTTACCTTGTTGTGATGGGTTAAATGCAGTCGCCGCCAATGCTATCGCCGAACGACGGAAGTACGGGAACTGTTGTGACGGAACCGGATCAAGCGGGTGCGGCCGCGCATGCGTCCAGTGGCGTGGCCGAGCACCGGTCGCTCTTGGCAGCCGCTGTATGGCGCGCCCGGCTGAGCATTTTCTGGGAACGGCTGTGGCCGGCTTTGGCCATGTTCGCGACCGCGATCGGTCTATTCCTCGCGGTGTCGTGGCTCGGGCTTTGGCTGTGGCTGCCGCCGCTCGGGCGCGCCGTGACCCTCCTTGGCTTCGTCGCGCTCGCGCTCGCGGCTTTGGTTCCGCTCGGCTATCTGCGCGTTCCCGCCGTGACCGACGGACTGCGCCGGCTTGATCGCGTCAGCGGGCTGCGCCATCGCCCGGCGACCGCGATCGCCGACGAACTCGCGGTCACGAACAAAGATCCCTATTCGCTGGCGTTGTGGAACGCCCATGTCGAGCGTTCGCTGCAGGCAGCGCGCACGCTGAAATCCGGCCTGCCGGCGCCGCGTCTGGCGCGGCGCGATCCTTATGCGTTGCGCGCGCTGGTTCTGATCGCCTGCATCGCGACCTTCATCGCCGCCGGCGGCGAGCGCTGGAAGCGGGTCGCCGCCGCCTTTGACTGGCAGGGCGTGACCTTGCCCGCGGATTTCCGCGTCGATGCCTGGATCGCACCGCCGGCTTATACCGGCCGGCCGCCGGTGGTGCTGCCCGGCATTCATCCGGGCGAAACGACGACGACGGCGCAAGCCGAAGGCCCGCTGTCGGTACCGGTCGGCTCGATCCTGATCGTGCGCTCGACCGGCAAGGTCAGTCTTGACGTGTCCGCGAGCGGCGGTGTCGTGCCGGATACCGGCGATGTCCACGCGCCGGCCGGCACCGAAGAGCATCGTTTCAAGATCACCGGCACCGGCAAAGCCACGTTGCGCGGCGCCGGCGAAGATCTGGTCTGGCCATTCAACGCCATACCTGACAAACCGCCGACGATTTCGCTCACCAAGGATCCCGAGCAGCAGGCGCGCGGCGCGATGCTCCTCTCTTACAAGCTCGAAGACGATTACGGCGTGACCCAAGCGGAAGCGACCTTCACGCCCAAATCCGATCCGCAAAAGTCCGATCCGCAGAACGATGGCGCGCAGGCTGATGGTACGTCCAAGGACGGCGCACCCCCCGCTGGCGCCAAGCCGCATCCGCTGTTCGGCCCGCCCGATTTCGCGCTGATTCTGCCGCAGGCGCGCACCAAGAATGGCATCGGACAGACCATCAAGGATCTGACCGATCACCCTTGGGCCGGCGCGGAAGTGACCATGACTTTGGTCGCCCATGACGAGGGCGGCAATGTCGGCAAGAGCGAGCCGTTTTCGTTCCGCCTGCCGGAGCGCGTGTTCACCAAGCCTCTGGCGCGGGCGCTGATCGAGCAGCGGCGCAATCTCGCGCTCGATGCCAATGCGCGGCCGCTGGTGATCACTGCGCTCGATGCGCTGTCATTGGCGCCAGAGAAATACACGCCCGAGGCCGGTGTCTATCTCGGCCTGCGCTCGATCTTCTGGTCGCTGGTGCGCGCCAAGAGCGACGACGATCTGCGCGACGTGGTGGCGCGGCTGTGGCAGATGGCGGTCGGTCTCGAGGACGGCGATATTTCGGATGCGCAAGACGCATTGCGCAATGCCGAGAAGGCGCTGCAGCAGGCGCTCGACCGCGGCGCCAGCGACGCCGAGATCAAGCAATTGATGGATCAGTTGCGCGCGGCGATGGATCGCTTCCTGCAGGCGATGACCGAGCAGATGAAGAACAATCAGCAGCTCGCGCGCCCGCTCGATCCCAATGCCAAAGTGTTGAGCCAGCGCGATCTGCAGAGCATGCTCAACAAGCTCGAAGAGCTGTCGCGCAGCGGCGCCAAGGACGCGGCGCAGGCGCTGCTGCAGCAGTTGCAGCAGATGATGGAAAATCTGCAGATGGCGTCGCCCGATACCAACAGCGACGAAAGCGACGCCATGTCGGCGCTTGACGAACTCGGCGACATGATCCGCCAGCAGCAGGATTTGCGCGACCGCACCTTCAAACAAGGTCAGGATCAGCGTAATCCGCAAAATAACCCGCAAGGCTCGCCGCGCGGCCAGCAAGGCAAGCCCGGCCAGCCGCAACAGCCCGGCAATTCGCTCGGTGAGTTGCGGCAAAGCCAGCAAGCGCTGCGCGACCGGCTCAACAAATTGCTCGATGAGCTCAAGGACCTCGGCTTAGGCCAAGGCAAGGACGGTCAGGACGGACAAGGCCAGGGTCAGTCTCAAGGGCAGGGCCCGGGGCAGGATCAGCTCGATCAGTTCGGCCGCGCCGGCGACGCCATGGACGATGCGCAGGGCCAGCTCGGTCAGGGCAATTCCGACAGCGCGGTCGATTCGCAGGGCCGCGCGCTCGACGCGCTGCGCAAGGGCGCGCAGGGGCTCGCGCAATCGATGCAGCAGCAGATGGGGCGGGGCCCGGGGCAAGGCCGCTCCGGCCGGCTCGGCCAGGCGCGCGCCAATCAGGATACCGATCCGCTCGGCCGGCCGCTGCGCGGCCGCGACTATGGCGACGATTCCACGGTGAAAGTGCCCGGCGAAATCGACGTACAGCGCGCCCGCCGCATCATCGAGGAATTGCGCAAGCGCTTCGGCGATCTCGGCCGCCCGCAGGAAGAGCTCGATTACATCGAGCGGCTTTTGAAGGATTACTAGTTCCGTCTCCGGGTGCGCGGGAGGGATGCCTTTCCCCGCGTTGACACACAGCGCCCGTGGCCTAGATTAGGGGTGCGTTCCGAGGGGTGCCCGAGCGTTGGGCTGAGATAAACCCTTTGAACCTGATCCGGGTCATGCCGGCGAAGGGACGGAAACCTAAGCCAAATCCCGCCCCAGTCCGCGCCTGCCCGGTTCGCTCGTAAGAGCGAAATCAAGGAGCATCACATGAACAAGCCCCTCTCCGAAACCGATCTCGCCACGCCGCAGGTCACGACCGGTCCGGTTGCCGGCTCGCGGAAAATCTATTCGGCGCCCGACGCGGCGCCCGATCTGCGCGTGCCGCTGCGCGAGATTCCGCTCACGGAAGGTTCGGGCGAAGAGCCGGTGCGGGTCTACGATCCGTCCGGCGTCTATACCGATAACGACGCGGCGATCGACGTTGAGAAGGGCTTGAAGCGCGCGCGCGCCGAATGGGTGAAGGAACGCGGCGGCGTCGAGGACTATGACGGCCGCCCGATCCAGCCGGTCGACAACGGCAATGTCACCGGCAAGCATCTGGCGCGCAATTTCGCCAACACGCCGCGGCCGCTGCGCGCGCTCGACGGCAAGCCCGTCACGCAATTGGAGTGGGCGCGCTTAGGCATCATCACCAAGGAAATGATCTATGTCGCCGAGCGCGAAAATCTCGGCCGGAAGATTATGCTCGATGGCGCGCAGGCTGCCCATGACGACGGCGAAAGCTTCGGCGCCGCGGTGCCGCTCTTCGTCACGCCGGAATTCGTGCGCGACGAGGTGGCGCGCGGCCGCGCCATCATTCCCTCGAACATCAATCACTCCGAGCTCGAGCCGATGGCCATCGGGCGGAACTTCCTGACCAAGATCAACGCCAATATTGGCAACTCGGCTGTCACGTCTTCAGTGGAAGAGGAAGTCGACAAGATGGTGTGGGCGATCCGCTGGGGCGCCGACACGGTGATGGATCTCTCCACCGGCCGCAACATCCACAACACCCGCGAATGGATCATCCGCAATTCGCCGGTCCCGATTGGCACCGTGCCGATCTATCAGGCGCTGGAGAAGGTCAACGGCGATCCAGTCAAGCTCGACTGGGAATGCTACAAGGACACCTTGATCGAGCAGTGCGAGCAGGGCGTCGATTACTTCACCATCCATGCCGGCGTGCGGCTCGGCTATATCCATCTCACCGCCAACCGCGTCACCGGCATCGTCTCGCGCGGCGGCTCGATCATGGCCAAGTGGTGCCTGGCGCATCACAAGGAAAGCTTCCTCTACGAGCGCTTCGACGAGATTTGCGACCTGATGCGCAAATACGACGTGTCGTTCTCGCTCGGCGATGGGCTGCGCCCGGGCTCGATCCGCGACGCCAATGACCGCGCGCAATTCGCCGAGCTTGAAACGCTCGGCGAGCTCACCAAAGTGGCCTGGAACAAAGGCTGCCAGGTGATGATCGAGGGCCCCGGCCACGTGCCGCTGCACAAGATCAAGATCAATGTCGACAAGCAGCTCAAGGAATGCGGCGAGGCGCCGTTCTACACCTTGGGCCCGCTCGTCACCGACATCGCGCCGGGCTACGACCACATCACGTCGGCGATCGGCGCCGCCATGATCGGCTGGTTCGGCACCGCCATGCTCTGCTACGTCACGCCGAAGGAGCATCTCGGGCTGCCGGACAGGAACGACGTCAAGGACGGCGTCATCGCCTACAAGATCGCGGCCCATGCCGCGGACCTCGCCAAGGGCCATCCGGCGGCGCAACTGCGCGACGATGCACTCAGCCGCGCCCGCTTCGACTTCCGCTGGATCGACCAGTTCCACCTGTCGCTCGATCCCGACACCGCGCTGAAATATCACGACGAGACGCTGCCCAAGGACGCGCACAAAGTGGCGCATTTCTGCTCCATGTGCGGGCCGAAATTCTGCTCGATGAAGATCACGGCGGACGTCCGCGAATATGCGGCGACGCTCAACGATCAGCAGCAGGGGATGGCGGACATGTCGAAGAAGTTCATTGACATGGGGGCGCAGGTTTATGTCGAGGCGGATAAGGTGAAGGAGAGTAATAAGGCGTTGTAGGCGTCACCCTGAGGCGCCCGCCGAAGCGATCTCCGCGAAGGCGGGCCTCGACGGATCGCGGCAGTGCCGCTCTCTCCGCCATCATGCCCGGACTTTACCAGGGCATCCAATTTGGGCGAGCCGCGTGGCGGGCCGCTGATCAAAGATGAAGCTAAAGGTCTGGAAATTCGAATATGAGTTTGACCGGGACGACGCAAAAATTGTCGTCCCAATCATATTATTGATTGTTGCGATCTCGACAACGAGTCTTCCAGCAGTTTTATTGATTGGATTAGCTGTTGGCTATTATCTGCTCTACTTTTTCCTCAAAGATCTCGTTTTGATGATCAAGGATACAATTGCTAAATGGAGAATGCGTTGTCCGAACTGTGGAAATCGGAAAATCATTCTGCAGGGCTATCAGGGCTACAAATCTGATGAACAATATTCCTACTATTTTTGTGATGGCTGCGAGACCACGTCGATTCTTACCGATGGCGGACTGCTGCAGTTAAAGTGAAAAACACTTGTGGGGCTGTCTTCTTTTCGTCCGCGCGGTAGGCGAAAGACATCGGCGTAACAAGCCGCTCAATCCGGGCCCCACGCGCTCAATGCATCCCGCGCGCCAAACCTTTGCATCAACCGGCTTGTTAGCTCTTCGCTTGCCGGCTCTTCCGCCAATCCGACAACGACACGGCCGAAGCTACGGCGGGGCGTTTTTTCGTCTTGCCGGCCTTC
Organism: Xanthobacteraceae bacterium; assembly: GCA_035483735.1. Taxonomy (GTDB): domain Bacteria; phylum Pseudomonadota; class Alphaproteobacteria; order Rhizobiales; family Xanthobacteraceae; genus BOG-931. Next base: position 48,513 of record DATHPQ010000043.1, read on the forward strand.
TTCTTCACCGGCGCCGGCGGCGGGGCGGCGAGGATGGCGGCGTCTCGCGCCAGCCGAAGCGCTTTGAGGCGCGCGATCTTGGTTGAAAGCGCGTCGGCGCGGACTTCGTATTCGGTCGGGCCGTTGTGGCCGTCCTCGATCCGCGTCAGCTTTTTGAATTGATCGTCTGCTCGCTTGTTGATCGAAATGCTCGACATGTTCGCCATGTAAGTTCCTTTGCAATCCCCGCCCGCGGCGCGGGCGAGGCCAGGTTCTGTTACTTACGCACCGTTACTTGCGCGCTTCGCTCTGCTGCCAGCGAGAGTTACCGGCAATAGTGGCGATAGCCGTCGTCGCCCAGGAAGGTCCCGGAGGCCGGATCGAAGGATTGGTAGCGCGCGGCGCAATAACTCAATCGTGCGTTTTGCGCTGCCAAAGGCTGTGCCGTCACCACCGGCGCACGGCCATCAGTCCGAGCGGCGCATAGCCGGCATTATATTCGCCACCATTGTACTGGCCGTAGCCATAACCGTTGCCATAGCTATCGCCTAAGGAGACGACGCCGCCGTTATAGGAATAGCCGGCAATACCGGTGCCATAGCTGTCGCCTGACGGAACGACGCCGCCGTTATAGGAATATCCGGCGACCGCAGGCGTGCCGTAAGAAGAATATCCATAGGCCGGAGCGGCCGAATAACCGGGAGCGGCGTCATAAAGAGGGGCCGCCCCGTAAACCGGAGCCGCCGAATAAACGGGAGCGCCAGAATAAACTGGAGCGGAATTCACAACATATTGTCGCGGCGCGTATGCATATTGTCGCGGCGCGTATGCCGTGGTGCTGGTCCCGTCGCGAAAGCCGCGGAGATAGGCGCTGCGTGACGCTTGCGCGTCACCCCGTCGGACGCCGGCGTCGTAGATGGCGGCGGCGCTCATATACAGCTTCTTGCTGCCGTGGCTCGTCGACACTTTGAACTGGTTTGCCGGCGTTGCCGGATCGCGAGCCTCGGCCTGCACCGCAAAGCATGCCGTGCCGGCCAGGAGCGCAACTGCCGTTGCGCAGATTGTCGTTTTCATTGTCATGATAAGGGGACCCTTGTTGGCCCCGTGCCCATTGTCTTTAACACGCAGCCGCCCGCCGCGAGTGAACCAAAAAGATCACAATTGCGAATAAGCTGAAATAAATAGACGGTCCTGCGCGTCTTTCTGGGCGATTTTCATGGAACCATTTGCGACCGGCGCAAATTGTGCAGCGACCTGAAACGCTTCGGAGGTCGCTACTGCACCGGCGCCTTCATCTCTGCTATGTCGTGGTTCGGCATATCGCTTTGCTCATGCTGGTTACTTGTCACGGATCGCGCGCACCTCGAGCCACTCCGACAATGTCGCCCGAAACAAACTCATGCTCCGATAGCGCGCGACATCGTCCGGCATGGTGCGCACCGCCGTCGCCAAGTCCTGTGCGCTCTTGGCGTCGCGGAGCGCCTCGCGCAGTTGCGTGACATGCGTCCTGATGGTGAACAGCACCGCGCCGCTTGCGGGAAGGCGGCGCAGTGTCTGCCGCTCGACGCGCAGCCACAGTTTCTCGCCGGCATTGGCGGGCGTGATCGCCGCGGCGGTGGCCGCATCGAGCTTGTGGCCGGCCTGAAACAGTTCGGCGGTGGCGTGGATCAGCCAATTGGTGCGCCACATGATTGTGCCGGCGGGTAGATTCTTGAAGAAGCGGTCGACCGGGCTCGCCAGCTTTTCGGTATAGCCGGGTGCGGGACCGTGCACGTCAGTGAGTTTCTTGCCGATCTTGTCGGCAAGCCGCCAGTTCGAAGGAAAGCACACCGCGCCCGCCGTGAGCCGATAGGTCTCGCCCGAAGTCTTGTCGTCCGATTGCAGGATGCAGAAATCTTCCTGAATGAGCCGGCCGGCCTGTTCCAGCGGGTGCAGCGATGAATGCGCAATGTCCCATTCTTCGCCGGTCGCGCCATTGCGCAGCTTGCCGCCGTCGAAGGCAAAGCGGTCGGAATGATAGGTGTGCAAGTGATCGAGCAGGAGTGTGAGCGCTTCCTCCGACGCAGGGCGCGATTGCGGCAGCGCCTGAAGCACATCGGCGTGGCGCGTTGCCAAGAGATCGCGCTTCGTCGCCAGCTGCGCCGTGTAGGCCGCGTCGATCTCGATCCATTGTTCGGGCGGCAGCGGCTGTAACCCCATGCGCAGCGCAAAGGGTTTGCCATCGCCGAACGAAAGGTATGGAGCGGCCGTCGTCATCGGAGCCGGGATCGTACATTTCGGCGCGCGAGGCAAGCGTGGTCCGAATTGAATGGTGCGACACCTGCGCCCTTCGGACATGACGAAGCGGGCGCGCATTGCCTTGGTCTGCCGTCCTTATGCTACACTGCCGTGAAGCAAGGAGCCGGTCATGAGCGAGCGTGCGCTAGGATTTGTCGAAGAGTGGATTTCCGAAAATGTCAGCGCCGCCGATCAGCGGCCCGACGGCGACGATTCGCGGGCCAAGGCGCTGGCGAGCCAATGCCTTGCCGCGGCCAATGCGCAAGGCATTTCGCAATCCGAGATCGGCGAGGCGATCGACGATCTGCCGGCCTTCATCGCCGGCGCCATCGCCGAAGCGAGCGAACGTGACGCGCACGCCAAGGAGTTCGAGACCGACGAGGAAATAGAGCTTCTGGTCGATCCGGACCGCTTCGAGAACGCGGAGGAAGATGCCGCCGAGGATGCGGACGACAAGAAGTAGTGATGCTGCAAGCTGCCTGCGCTACGCCGTTTTGAACGTGACGCCGAACACCAAAACAATGTAGCCGACGACCGCGATCCAGAACGCGTGAACGCTGACGTAGTCGATACGCACGAAGGTCGATATCACCGCGACCAGCACCAAAAACGCCGATAGCCAAAACGTCCAGTCGGACGGTGTGTGCATCGGGAAAAAACTTCCGCGCCGGGCCATATTGCTTTCTCCACCAATCAGGGTCTGCTTGCCGCAAAATATCTCGGCGAGCCTAGCGCGCTTATATGACATGAAATTCGCAAATGTCTGCACCGGCACAGGCGCCGCGCAATCACGTGCCACAATGACGAGACAGAGGTATTCGGTGCTTCGCGATCTGTTCGCGCCTGGAGCATGATCCCGAAAAGTGGAAACCGGTTTTCGGATAAGATCACGCTCAAACTTAGAGCATGATCCCGAAAGTGGAAACCGGTTTTCGGATAAGATCATGCTCAAACAAAGGTTCTAGACCTTGATCCGATTCAGTCGAAGTGGGTCAAGGTCTAGCGCGACGGCAGGCCGGTCGCTCCGGATGTGCTGCTGACGCTGCGCGTTATTGCCCGACATCCGCCGGCGGCCGCGGCGCCAGATCCGGCGGCAACGGTTTGTCGTCGCGCAGCTTCTCCGGCAGGCGCTTGAACGCAGAGAAGAAGCCGCCGTCGTCTGGCCGGGCTTGCGCATCGGCCTGAGCTGCCGGCTGCGGCGTAGCGTCGACGCCGGCGACCGGCATCGATTTGATCTCCACAGGCGCAGCCACCGGCGCGATCTGCATCGGTGCCTGCTGCGCCGCAGGCTGGGCGGCGGGCCGCATTGCGGGTTGCGGCAAGGGCTGAGGTAACGGCTGCGGCGCCGGCTGCGGCAAGGGTTGCGACACGGGTTGAGACGTCAGATCGGCGGTGCGCGGTGCTTCGACGCGCGGCGTGGTGGCGACCGCGCCGGTCGGCACGTCGGCCGGCCGCGCCTTCACCGGAGGGGTCGGCGCGCGCGAAGCCGTATCGAG